>NZ_JBSGIV010000055.1:0-50870 GCF_053605225.1 Micromonospora sp. NPDC003944 | reverse complement strand
GCCGAGATCACCCGCAGCCTCAAACGCTACATAGCCCGCCAAATCTGGCGCATCCTCGAAGCCACCGCTTGACAGCAACCTTCACAGATCTTGCACTTTGTGTAGCCGATCTGCGGACTTCGGCACCTTTTGTCGCCACAGAAAGTGCAAGATCGGCGCAGGCTGAGACGAGGCGCGTCGTCAGTGAGGTGGACTCGGTGCTGCTCGCCCGCTGACGTCGTGCTGTCTACTCGCGAGCGCGCCTGCCCCCGGAGATCCGCGCAACATCAGGGATGTTGCTGCCTCCCGACCGCCGCAGGCAGCAACATCAGGGGAGTTGCTCGGATCTTGGTGCGCAGGACGCGGGGCCGGGGCCGCGCAGGGGCGCGGAGGCTCTGCGAGGCGGGACTGGGGTCAGCGGGCGGAGGAGGCGAGGTCGGCTTCGACGGGCGGCGGGGTGGTCGCTTCGGCGTTGCGGCGGCGGCGCAGCTCGATCGGGAGCACCACCAGGGTGACGAGTGCGCCGAGCGCACCTGTCACCACGAAGCCCCAGAGTGGCGCGCTGGCGTCGATCACCGCGCCGGCAAGTGGCGCGCCCACCGCGATGCCGACGGTGACGGCGGAACCGTGCAGACCCATCGCCTCACCGCGTACCTCGGCCGGGACCAGGCGGCTGACCGCGTCCGAGCCGGCCGCGATGGTCGGCGCGCAGAGCGCGCCGGCGGGGATCAGCGCCAGGCACAGCAGCCACCAGTGCGCACCGCCCAGCCCCACCGGAATGGTGCACAGGGCCAGTGCGGCGGTCAGCGCCAGCGGGGAGAACGAGCGGTGCACGGCCCCGTAGGCGAAACCGCCGGCAAGCGAGGCGACCGCCCAGATGGCCAGCACCGCGCCGGTCCAGCCGACCTCACCACTGGCCCGCAGGACGGCGACCACCGCCACGTCGGTGCCACCGAGCACCAGGGTCGCCGCGGCGCTGAGCGCCAGCACGGCGAGCAGTCGGGGAGTCAGCCACTCCCGGCGCGGCACTCGACGCGGTGGGCCGCTCGGCTCGGTGGTGGCCTCGCGGATCGGCGGGTTGACCACCCACAGGGCGATCCCCGCGGCGACGATGCCACCACCGACCAGATACATGGTGGTCTGCGCGGAGATCGCGGTGACCAGGGCCACCGCCAACGCCGGGCCGATCATGAAGGACAACTCCACCGACATCGAGTCCAATGCGTAGGCCGGTCGACGTTGGTCGTCGGGGACCAACGCGGCGATCGACTGCCGGACCACCGAGAAGATGGGCAGCGCCAGGGAGCCGGCCACGAACGCGGCCGGCAGGAGCACGGGGTACGACAGCGAGGGCGCGGTGGACCAGAAGATCGCCTCGGCGATCCCGGTGAGCACGAGGACCGGGCGTAGTCCACGCCGGTCCACAAGTCGACCGAGCAGCGGCCCGCCGATCGCCGCGCCCACTGTGACAGCGGCACCGACCAGGCCGGCCGCCCCGTAGCCCCGGCCAAGGTCGAGCACCACGTGGAAGGTCAGCGTCACCCCGGTCGCGGTGAGCGGGACGCGGGCGAGGACGGCGACCAGCAGCAGCGACCGCAGACCGGGCAGGGCGAGTGCCTGCCGGTAAGGCTTCATGTTCACGTGGATCCGTACCTCCGGCGACATCCTCGACCGGCGGCGGCATCTTGGCCAACCTATTAGCGCCTCATGCGGCCCTGATCACAGGCTGGCCCTGCATGACCACCCCGGCGCCGTCCATCGCGCGCAGGGCCACGTCGGTGGTCGCCGGTGCGACGGCGGCCGTCAACTCGAGCAGAACCGTGGTGGCGAAACCCTCCCGGGCGGCGTCCAGCGCGGTCGCCCGGACGCAGTGGTCGGTGGCGATGCCGACCAGGTCGACCCGGTCCACGTCGTGTCGACGCAGCCAGTCGGCCAGGCACTCGCCGTCGTCGGCGTGCCCCTCGAAACCGGAGTACGCCGCCGCGTGCTCGCCCTTGTGGAAGATCGCCTCGACCCGGTCGGTGTCCAGTGCGGGGTGGAACTCCGAACCACTGGTGCCGACCACGCAGTGCCGGGGCCAGGACTCCACGAAATCCGGCGGATCGCCGAAGTGGGCGCCCGGGTCGACGTGGTAGTCCTTGGTGGCGACCACGTGCGCCCACCGGTCCGGTTCGGAGGCGAGCAACCGGGATATGCCGGCGGCCACCCCGGCGCCGCCGGCGACGGCCAGCGAACCGCCCTCGCAGAAGTCGTTCTGCACGTCAACGATGATCAGCGCGTTGGCCATCGGGGGGTTCCTCTCTCCGCGCGGTCGGTGGCGCTCGGGGGTGACTCAGCCAGCGGGTACGACGGTGACCGGCACGGCAGCGTCGCCGGCCGAGAGTTTCAGCCCTTCCCACGGGATGGAGATCAGGCACTCCCGCAGGTGCTCCCGTGACTCGTCGAGGGTGGGCAGCGGCACCGGCTCACCGGCGACCACGTACGACTGCTGGAGCAGGCGGTCGTTGGGCTGCCGGTCCGGAACGCCCTGCGGGACGATGATCTCCTCGGTGGCGGTGCCGGTCGGCTTGTGCCGGCGGACCGCGACCTTCCGACCGCCGATTGTCGCCTTGTGCTCGGAACGCTTCACCACCGGTCGCCCCTCGACCTCGACGAGCTTGTAGACCAGGCCGGCGGTCGGTGCCCCGGAGCCGGTGACCACTGCCGTGCCGGCGCCGTACATGTCCACCGGTTCGGCGGCGAGCGCGGCGATCGCGTACTCGTCCAGGTCACCCGAGACGATGATCTTGGTTTCGGTGGCGCCGAGCGAGTCGAGCAGCTCCCGGGACTGCTGGGCGATCACCGCGAGGTCGCCGGAGTCGATCCGTACCGCCCGCAGCTCCGGCCCGGCCACCGCGATCGCGTTGCGGATGCCCTGGCTGATGTCGTAGGTGTCGACGAGCAGCGTGGTGTCCTTGCCCAGCGTGGCCACCTGGGACGCGAACGCCGCCCGCTCGTCGTCGTGCAGCAGGGTGAACGCGTGCGCCGCCGTACCCGCAGTCGGGATGCCGTACCGCGCGCCGGCGGCGAGATTGGAGGTGAACCGGAACCCGGCCAGGTACGCGGCCCGCGCCGCGGCCACCGCCGCCTCCTCGTGCGCCCGCCGCGAACCCATCTCGATGAGTGCCCGGCCCCGCGCCGCGGTCACCATCCGGGCTGCCGCCGCGGCGACCGCGCTGTCGTGGTTGAGCACGGAGAGCACAAGCGTCTCCAGCACCACGCACTCGGCGAAGCCGCCGGAGACGGTGAGGATCGGTGAGCCCGGGAAGAACAGCTCACCCTCGGCGTACCCGTCGACGTCGCCGGTGAAGCGGTAGTCGGTGAGCCACGCCGCCGCCGTCTCGTCGACCACCCCGGTCCGCAGCAGGAAGTCGACCTCGGTGGGGTCGAACCGGAAGTCGCGGATCAACTCGATCAGCCGGGCCGTCCCGGCGACCACGCCGTAGCGGCGGCCGCTCGGCAGCCGGCGGCTGAACACCTCGAAGACACACCGTCGGTCGGCGGTGCCGTCCTTCAGCGCCGCGCTGACCATGGTCAGCTCGTAGTGGTCGGTCAGGAGCGCGGGTCGGTGGGTGCTCACCGCCCCAGCCTAAGGTTCAGCTCGGGTCGCCGCCGTCGTGGCCCGGGATCGAACGTAACGCCGCCCACAGCTCGGCCCGACCGGTGACGCCGAGCTTGGCGTAGATCCGCTGGAGGTGGTTCTCCACGGTGCGCGCCGACAGGTAGAGCCGTTCGGCGATGGCCCGGCTGGGGGCGCCGTGTGCGGCCAGGCGGGCCACCTGCCACTCCCGCTCGGTCAGCACTGGCGCGCCGGCCTGCAGCGCCGGCGTCCGGATCAGGTCACAGCGCCCGAGCAAGCCGGCGAGGCGCTCCCGGGCGTCGTTCGCCGCGGCCGAGTGCTGGTGGCGCAGGCGTTGAACGGCCTGGGAGGTGGCCTCGGCGGCGTACACGGTCAACTCCAGGGCGGCGTAGTCGTCGGCGACCGCGAGCAGGTCGGTGGGGCAGCCTGTGACCGCGGCGCGGGCGTGCCGGGCCAACAGCGGCGGGAGTACGCCGTCGACCTGCTCGGAGAGCTCGGCGAGGCGCTGCGCGACGGTGCGCCGCCCACCATCGGAGCAGGTGGGCCCGACCGCCATGCCCGCCTGGTCCAGTCGCACGAGGTCGTGCAGGACGTGCACCTCGTGCCCGGCGAAGCCGTCCGAACGGAGCCGATCCACCAGGTCGCCGAGGTGTTTGACCGCGCCCGGCAGGTCGCCCGACGCGGCGAGGGACGCGCCCCGGGCCTGCTCCAGCCACGGGTAGAGCACCGCCATGCCCGGCGCGTGGGTGCGGTCGGCCTCGGCCATCGCCGCAACCGCCTGCGCGGCGTCACCACGCAGCGCCGCCGACTGGGCGCGTTCGGCCTGGGCCAGACCGGCGTAGACCCGACTCGTGGCCAGCACCGCGCAGGCGCCCAAGGAGGTTCGCATGGCCGCGTCGCTCTGCCCGCGCATCCGGGCCCCGTACGCCTGGAGGATGGCCAGGTAGCCGGTGCCGAGGCGGAAGTCGCCGGCCCCGGCGAGGTCGGCGAACTCGTCGGCCACGATCGCGTCGATCCCGGCCAGGTCGCCGGTGAGCATGAGGCGGGTGCCCCGGGCCAGCTCCAGGGCCAACTGGAGGTACGGCATGTCGGTGCGCCAACTGGCCGCGGCCGAGTGCACCTGGGCGATCGCCGTACCACTGCGGGTCAGCTCGCCCTGCGCGGCCTGGACGTACGCGATTGTGGACCGGGCCAGCTCGCGGGCGGCGACGCCGGCCGCCGGTCGGTCCAGGACCCGTTGGCTGAGCCGCACCGCGGCGGCCGTGTCCAGTCGGTGCAGGCGCATGATGGCCTCGAAGGCGTGCACGCGGGACCTGTCGGCGGAGTCACCGAGCTGCTCGGCCCGGCTCGCGATCTCCTCCACCGTGGACTCTCGGCTCAACCCCCAGTAGCTGACCATGCCGCGCACGGTCAGCCAGCGGCAGAACCGCCGTTCGTCGCCGGGCTCGGGGGTGACCGCGTCGAGGACGTCGATCGCCTCGTCGGGTCGGTCGGCGAACATCAGGATGGTGGCCAGCAGCTCCGCCGCGTCGTAGCCGCCGTCGGCGTGCAGCGCGGCCCGTGCCAGGCGGGTCGCCAGCGGCACGTCGTAGCGGGTGAACGCCTGCACCGCGGCGTCCAGCAGCAGGGCCGGGTCCTGTGCGGTGCCCGAGTCGAGTCGCCAGACGGCAACCCGCAGAAGGTCGTCGCGTCGACGTTTGCCGACCTGCTCCAGCAGCTCGGCGAGGTGCGCCTGAAGTCGGCGGGTGCGGCTGACCGGGCAGCGGCGGCGCATCACCTCGCCGTAGAGCGGGTGCGCCAGCCGGACGTTCGTGCGCCGGTCGTGCTGATCCACGGTGATCAGCCCGCGTTCCTCGGCGGTCTCCACATCCGACTGGTCGGCGGCCTGCTTCAGCAGGTGCAGGCCGAGTGGCTCGCCGAACGCGACAAGCTCGACGACCGCGCGGACGCCGTCGGTGAGCTTGCCGACCCGGGTGTCGATCAGGTCGGTCAGGCTGGGCGCCAGCTCCAGGCGGCCGGTCCACTTCCAGATGCCGTACGTGCGCTTCAACTCGGCGCTGCCGTTTGCGGCGTGCACAAGCTCGCGCAGCAGCAGCGGGTTGCCGGACGAGAGCCGGCCGAGCCGGTCGGCGGAGTTGGCGTCGACCGGACCACCCAGGATCGCCGCGAGCAGGTCCGTCGTCTGCTCCTGCGGCATCGGGGTCAGCTCGACGTGCTCGACCAGGTCGTCGGTCCAGAGTGCGCGGATCGGCAGCGGGATCTGCTCGCCGTCGCGCAGGGTGCCGACCACTGTGGCGTTCTCGGCGCGGGCGACCAGGTGCACAAGCGCGGCCGAGGGCGGGTCGAGCAGGTGGGCGTCGTCGATGGCGAGCACGATCCGTCGGCCGGCGGCCTGCTGTTGCAGCACGTTGAGCGCCCAACGCAGAACGCCGGCGGGGGAGAGGCCCTGGGGCTGCTCGGCGGGGAGGACCTGGACCAGCCCACCGAACGGCAACGCCGCGGTGGTGGCGCTGGCCGCGATGGACCAGATGGCGAACCTGTCGGTGGGCAACGCGCCGACACCCTCGCGCAGCAGTCGACTCTTGCCGATGCCGGCGCTGCCACTGAAGAAGAGCCCGCGCCCGGCCTCGCCGGTCACCGCCTCCAGCAGGCGGTTGAGCTCATCCGTGCGGCCGACGAACTCCCACCGACTCATTCGCGCAGCATATCGACCGGAATCCGTCCGCGCCCGCACCGTCACCGTACGAAGTTGAGTAATCGCACAATTACCGGTGAGTACCCGAGGTGTTCCGCTCGGTCGCCGGCCCGCCCGTAGTCTTCCGACATCCGGGTCATGCACCGGAATTTTCGCGACCGGACCCCCGGTCACCTGCAACGGGAGGCACCTGATGAAGCAGGGCCCTCTCCCTTCGGTCGACTCGCCGGGCGACATGACCGGCCCAGCCGACCTACCCACCTGCGGTCCGCTGCCCAGCCGGGTCGGCGTGTCCGGCCCCGCACCGGACGAGCCGCTCGGTGTGGTCGCCGTCGGCCCGGCCGGTGCCGAGCGGCGTGCCGTGCTCGCCACCCTGCTCGGGCTCGACCCGGTCATGCTTACCGTGCCCGGCGGCAGCTGGTTGGTGGTGCGCAACGCCAAGGTGCCCACCCGCGCGGCGTTCGTGCCCGGTTACCGCCAGCCGCACTCGTACGGCGCGGACCGGGACGCCGCCGGTCCGGCGCTGGCCCGCCCGCCCCGACGGGTCGAGCTGAGCGTGCCCGAGCCGCTACTTCGGCACTTCACCCTGATCGATGTTCCGGACACCGCAACCCTCGGCGTGTCCGGCACCCGGGTGCTGCTCGAGGCGGCGGGTCGAGCCGGCGCGCTGCTCTTCGTGATCGCCGCCGACCAGGCCTTCACCGCCGCCGAGTTGAATCTGCTCGCCGAGGTCGCCCCGACCTCGGTGGAGGTCGTCTTCGCGGTCACTCCCGGCGCGTCGGGTTGGGCTCCGCTTGCCGACGGCGCGGCGAATACGGAGGGCGCGGGGGCGTCCGTCCCGCCGGTCAGGGATGCGGAAGCCGAGGTGGACGCGGTCGCGGTGACGGTGGAGGCACACCGGGCCGCGCTGCTGGCCGCGGTGCCGGCGCTGGCCGCCGCACGGTGGTTCCCGGTGGACGACGCCGACACCGCCGCCGACCTTCGGCGGGCGCTTGTGGGTTGGTCGTCGCGTGAGGGGTTGCAGCGGGCCAGCGTCGACCCACCGGTCCTGCCGGGTCAGCAGGGTCGCGTCGCGGTGGCCGCCGATCCGGGCGACTGGTCGGAACGGCTGGATCGCCACACCCGCTCGTGTGCCCAGCGGATCCGCCAGCACCTCGCTCTGGAATTGGCGAACATTCACTTGCGGGCCGTTCAGGAGATCGTGTTCGGCGTCGGCTGTGCCGGCCTACCGGATCTCCTCGACCGTGAGATGGCGGCGTTGTCGCTGTTGGCCACCGCGCAGTGCGACCAGGCGGTGCGCGGCATCATGACCGATGTCGCGTCCCGGGTGCTCGGCGCGCCGCCGGCCGAGGGCGTGCGACGCCGGATCGCCGCCGCGGTGCAGTACGGCCTGGCCGATCACCGGCCCGGCCACGAACTGGACAAGGTGCTGCTGATCACGAGCACGGCCGGCGTGGCCGAGTTGACCGGCGCCGAGGCGATCGACGCCGCCGCAAGCTATCCGGCGGCGTCCCGTGACGAGGTGCTCCCGCCGGTCGCGGTGGCGCTCTCCGGCGGGTGCTGGCAGCAGTGGCGTACGCCTGGCAACGACGACCACAGCGCGGCGCGGGCCTGGTCCCAGCGGGCCGTGCGTGAGGTCGAGTTGGGGTTGTCCAGGGAGATCTCCCGACGGTTCGAGGTGATCCGCCTCTCGCTGGGCGTGGTGCTCTCCGATGCAGTCGATCACGGCATCCTGCTCGCCTGACGGCGCGCTCACCGGTTGGTCGGGGTCCGGGTCGGACCCCGGGTCCGATGGCGTCCGGGGCGGGTCGGGAGTGCCCGGGGTGGGTGATCCGCGCCGGGCCGGCGTTCCGGTTCCTCGGTTCCGGGAAACCGGTGGCACGATGGGGGGCATGGCGGCTCCGCAGGCTGTACCGGTCGAGACGCCGGACACTGACGAGGTGCCGGCGTCCGACCGGCAGTGGGTGACGATCGTGTGGGACGACCCGGTGAACCTGATGACGTACGTGACCTGGGTTTTCCAGAAGCTCTTCGGCTACAGCCGGGAGAGGGCCGAACAGCTGATGCTTGACGTGCACCACAAGGGCCGTGCCGTGGTCTCCACCGGCGCCCGGGAGCGGATGGAGCACGACGCGTCGCAGCTGCACGCGTACGGGCTGTGGGCGACGGTGGACAGATCATGAGCATGTTCCGGCGCCAGGCCGGTCGCTACGTCGCCGTCTTCGCCGTCGACGAGGTGCGGGTGCTGCGCAAGGTCGCCTCCGAGGTGGTGGGTCTGCTCACCGATGGCTTCGACCACACCGACCCGGTCGTCGGTCGGCTCTTCCCGGCGGTCTACCCACAGGACGCTCCGGGCACCGCCGAGTTCCGCCGCTACACCGAGGGCGACCTGAAGACCGCGAAGATCGATCAGGCGGGGGCGATCCTGGCCGCGTTGCCCGACGACGCCGGTGGCGAGGTGCGGCTGGACGCCGAGGCAGCCGAGGCGTGGTTGCGGGCGCTCAACGACGCCCGGCTCGCGATGGGCGTTCGCCTGGAGATCAAGGACGGCACGGATCTGGGCGAGGAGTTGGACGACGCGGTCGCTGACGACCCGGGGTCCAGCCGGGTGTTCCAGCTTTCGGTCTACGCCTATCTCGGGTATCTACAGGAGTCGCTGCTCAACGCCTTGATCGACTAAGCGTGACCGGCACCACTTCGGCCCGTGCTCGTCAGGCGTTAGGCTGGTGCACGTGCTGAGCATCGACCGGTCGATCATCGACGCGATCGTCGCCCACGCGCGCCGGGACCACCCCGACGAGGCGTGCGGCGTGGTCGCCGGTCCCGTCGGCAGCGACACCCCGACCCGGCACATCCCGATGGACAATGCCGCGCGCTCGATGACCTTCTACGAGTTCGACTCGATGGAGCACCTGCGCGTGTGGCGGGAGATGGACGACCGGGACGAGGAACCCGTCGTCATCTACCACTCGCACACCGCCACCGAGGCATACCCGTCGCGGACGGATGTCTCCTTCGCCGGTGAGCCGGGGGCGCACTACCTGCTCGTCTCGACCCGTGAGCCCGACTCGGAGGAGATCCGGTCGTTCCGAATCGTCGACGGCGTGGTCACCGAGGAGCCGGTCCAGGTCGTGGAGGCCGGGGTCGACCCGCATGCCGTGCAGTCCTACATGTTCGGGCAGAGCCCGGCGACGGTCGATTACGAGTGTTCCGGTCGCTGACCTGTCAGCGCCGCAGCCGTCTCGTCCCGTCACCGTAGGCACACCCGATCGAGGAGTTCGACATCATGGCCATCGAGGTTCGCATCCCCACCATCCTGCGCAGCTACACCGGCGGCGCCAAGGTCGTCGACGGCAGCGGCGACACGCTCGCCGATCTGCTCACCGACCTTGACTCCCGGCACGGCGGTCTGCGCGGCCGGCTGATCACCGACGCGGGCACGCTGCACCGCTTCGTCAACGTCTACGTCAACGACGAGGACGTCCGCTTCCTCGGCGCGCTCGACGCGAAGCTCTCCGACGGCGACAGCGTCACCATCCTGCCGGCCGTGGCCGGCGGCGCGTTCGGCTTCGCGGCGGCAGCGGCGATCAGCTCGCACAGCGCGGCGGCAGCGGCGATCAGCTCGCACAGCGCCGCGGCAGCGGCGATCAGCTCGCACAGCGCCGCGGCAGCGGGGGCCAGCTCGCACAGCGCCGCGGGGGCCCGCGACGCCGTCGCGGCTCGCTGAGGTCGGCCGCCATGGCGCGGTACGACAGCCTGCTCGACGCCTGCGGGGGCACGCCGCTCGTCGGCCTGCCCCGGCTCTCCCCGACGGTGCCCGACGGGGCTCCTCCGGTGCGGCTCTGGGCCAAGCTGGAGGACCGCAACCCCACCGGCAGCATCAAGGACCGCGCGGCGCTGTTCATGGTCCGGGCGGCGGAGGAGGCTGGCCGGCTCCGGGCCGGCGACACCATCCTCGAGCCGACGAGCGGCAACACGGGCATCTCGTTGGCGATGGTGGCCAAGCTGCGGGGCTACCGGTTGGTCTGCGTGATGCCGGAGAACGTCTCCACCGAGCGGGTCCAGCTGCTCCGGATGTACGGGGCCGAGATCATTTTCTCGCCGGCGGCCGGCGGTTCCAACCAGGCGGTCGCCACCGCCAAGCAGATCGCCGTCGAGCACCCGGACTGGGTGATGCTCTACCAGTACGGCAACGAGGCCAACGCGCGGGCGCACTACGAGACGACCGGGCCTGAGCTGCTGCACGACCTGCCGAGCATCACGCACTTCGTGGCCGGGCTGGGCACCACCGGCACCCTGATGGGCACCGGGCGTTACCTGCGGGAGAAGGTCGAGGGCATTCAGGTCGTGGCCGCCGAGCCGCGCTACGGCGAGTTGGTCTACGGCCTGCGCAACATCGACGAGGGGTACGTGCCGGAGCTCTACGACGCCTCGGTGCTCTCCCGGCGGTTCTCGGTCGGCACCCGGGACGCGGTGTTGCGCACCCGCCAGTTGGTGGAGGTGGAGGGCATCTTCGCCGGGTTCTCCACCGGTGCCATCCTGCATGCCGCGCTCGCGGTGGCGCACGAGGCGGTGCGCGACGGCCGACGGGCCGATGTGGCTTTCGTGGTCTGCGACGGCGGCTGGAAGTACCTGTCGACAGGCGCGTACGGCGGCACGCTCGCCGATGCCGAGGACGCCCTGGAGGGGCAGCTTTGGGCCTGACCGATCCGGTCTGCCGACTACGGGCCGTCGACATGTGTCGACGGCCCGTATGCTGCCCGGCGGACCGCGAGCAGGTGTCACGTTCGTGACAACTTCCGTTGGATCATTCTTGCTGCAGGGTGCGCCAGCGTAGGCTGCGCAGCGTGGCGTACGCGTCGGTAGAGATCATGGCCGGGACTGTCGCCGGCACGGGTGCTACTGACAGTGACAGCGAGACCACTCGATGCGACTGACCGTTCTGGGGAGCGCCGGCAGTTTCCCTGGCCCCGAGTCCCCCTGCTCGGCCTATCTCGTCGAGGCCGACGGTTTCCGGCTCCTCGTCGACTTCGGCTCGGGGTCGCTGTCCAGCCTCCAGCGGTACGCGGGGCTGCACGCCCCGGACGCGATCCTGTTGACCCACCTGCACTGCGACCACATGTTCGACGCCGTGCTGTACGTGGTGGTGCGCCGGTACGCCCCGGACGGCCCCTACCCGGCGCTGCCCGTCTACGCGCCCGCCGGCGCGCCGGACCGGCTCAGCGCCGCGTACGGCGACGACGGTTCGGTGGAGGACGTGTACCAGTTCTACGCGCTACAGCCGGGCACCTTCCCGATCGGCCCGTTCGCGGTCACCGTCGACCGGGTCAACCACCCCGTCGAGACGTACGGCGTGCGGCTGGAGCACGACGGCCGGTCGCTGTGCTACTCGTCGGACACCGCGCCCTGCGACGCGCTGCTGCGCCTGGCCCAGAACGCCGACGTGTTCCTCTGCGAGGCCAGTTACCTCGACGGCGTGGACAATCCGCCGGATCTGCACCTGACCGGTCGGGAGGCCGGCGAGGCGGCGACCAAGGCCGCGGTGGGCCGGCTGCTCCTGACCCATCTGGTGCCCGCCTGGGGCAGTGAGGCGCACACCCTGGAGTCGGCCGCCGCCGCGTACAGCGGGCCCCTCGAGGTGGTCCGGCCCGGCGCCAGCTACGACGTCTGACGCACCCCGTCCGCTTCGCGCGGCCGGGCCGCGGTGTTGTGCCGTACTGTTTGCCGTCCGGTCAGCGGGCGGTCGTCTGGCGCACCCGTGGCACCCGCACGGTGTGGGCATGCGGATCGCCATCGTGACCGAGTCGTTCCCACCGGATGTGAACGGCGTCGCGCACTCAGTGGTGCGGACGGCGGAGCACCTGCTCGACCGGGGCCATGAGCCGGTGGTCATCGCGCCCGCCCCGCCCGGTCGGCCGGGAGTCGACCGGCTGCCCTACCCGGTGGTGCGCATTCCGAGCGTGCCGCTGCCCCGCTATCAGGGCTTCCGGCTGGGCGTGCCCACGAACGCCCGGCTGACCGGGGCGCTGCTCTCGGCCGAGCCGGACGTGGTCCACCTGGCCAGTCCGTTCGTCCTCGGCGCACGGGCGGCCACGCTGGCCAGCCGGCACGGGCTGCCGATGGTGGCGGTCTACCAGACCGATGTGGCGGCGTACGCCCGCGCCTATCGGGTGAGCTGGGGTGAGGCGGCCGCGTGGCGTCGGATCCGCGAGATCCACAATTCGGCGCAACGAACCCTCGCCCCCTCCACCCGGGCCGCCGCCGACCTGATCGCCAACGGGGTGCAGCGCATCTGGCTGTGGCGGCGCGGGGTGGACGCCGTTCGCTTCGACCCGGCCAGGCGGTGCGCGGCGCTGCGGGCCCGGCTGGCGCCCGGTGGTGAGCTGCTGGTCGGCTACGTCGGTCGGCTGGCCCCGGAGAAGCGGGTGGAGTTGCTGGCGGCGACGTCCCGACTGCCCGGCGTACGGGTGGTGGTGGCCGGCGACGGCCCGACCCGCCGCCAGGTGGAGCGGGAGCTGCCCGGGGTGACCTTCCTGGGCGTGCAGCAGGGCGACGATCTGGCACGGCTCTACGCCAGCCTGGACCTGTTCGTGCACACCGGACCGCACGAGACCTTCGGTCAGACCATCCAGGAGGCGCTGGCCTCCGGGGTGCCGGTCGTGGCACCGGCGAGCGGCGGCCCCGTCGACCTGGTCGACCAGGGCGTGACCGGGTTGCTGGTGCCGCCGAACGACGGGCACGCGATCGCCGCGGCGGTGGCCGAGCTGGCCGTCGACGCCGACCGGCGGCGGGCCTACGGGCTGGCCGCCCGCGTCGCGGTCAGCCGCCGTAGCTGGGCGGCCGTCGGCGACGAGCTGGTCGGGCACTACCACGCGGTACGCGCCGTGGCCGCCACCGCCGGCCTGCCGGCCGCGTCGTGACCGGGGCGGCACGTGGGCTGCGGATCGTGCGGCTCGCCAACTTCGTGACGGAACGCTCCGGCGGGCTGCGTACCGCGCTGCGGCACCTCGGCACGGGCTACCGGGCGGCCGGGCACGACCCGGTGTTGGTGATACCCGGTCCGCGGGCCGCCGACGAGACGTACCCGTGGGGGCGGGTGGTCACCCTGCCCGGGCCGCAGCTGCCGGGCACCGGCGGCTACCGGGTGTTGGCCGGCCGACGCCGGTTGGCCCGGGTCCTCACCGACCTGGCACCGGACCGGTTGGAGGTCTCCGACCGGTCGTCGCTGCGCTGGACCGGCCGGTGGGCGCGGTCGCACGGGCTGCCCTCGGTGATGGTGTCGCACGAGTCGCTGACCGGGCTGCTCGGCCAGTGGGGCGTGCCGGAGGCGCTGCGCCGGCCGACGGCCGACCGGCTCAACGTGGCGACCAGTCGGGCGTACGACCGGATCGTCTGCACGACCCGGTGGGCTGCCGAGGAGTTCGACCGGATCGGCGCGGACAACGTGGATCTGGTGCCGCTCGGGGTGGACCTGGACACCTTCGCCCCGCACCGGGCCGACCCGCAGGTCCGCGAGCGCTACGCCGATGCCACCGAGGTGCTGTTGGTGCACTGCGCGCGGCTCTCTCCGGAGAAACGACCGGAGTTGGCCGTGCAGACCCTCGCCGAACTGCGCCGCGCGGGCGTACCGGCGGTGCTGGTGATGGCTGGCGACGGCCCGTTGCGTGGCCCGCTGGCCCGCCGGGCGGCGGGGCTGCCGGTCACCTTCACCGGCTTCCTGCCGGACCGCGCCGCGGTGGCCGCGTTGCTTGCCAGCGCGGACGTGGTGCTGGCGCCGGGCCCGGTGGAGACCTTCGGTCTCGCCGGCCTGGAGGCCTTGGCCTGCGGCACTCCGGTGGTGGTCAACGCGGCGAGTGCGCTGCCCGAGGTGGTCGGCGAGGCCGGGCTGGCGGCGTACGCCTCGGGGGTGTCGATGGCGGCGGCGGTGACCCGCCTGACGGCCCGGCCGGAGGCGCTGCGGCGGCGGGCCGCGCGGGCGCGGGCCGAGGAGTTCGGCTGGCCGGCGGCGGTCGCCGGGTTCCTCGGTGTGCACGGCGCGGACGTTCTCCGGGACACCCCGAGCGAGGTGGAGAGCCGGACCGCATAGGGTGCAGGGATGGCGCGACCTGACGGGCGAGGGCCCTCTCAACTTCGACCGGTGACCCTGACCCGTGGCTGGAGCACCCACCCGGAGGGCTCGGTGCTCGTCGAGTTCGGCGGCACCCGGGTGCTCTGCACGGCGAGCGTCACCGAGGGGGTGCCCCGCTGGCGCAAGGGCTCCGGGCTCGGCTGGGTGACCGCCGAGTACGCGATGCTGCCCCGGGCCACGAACACCCGCTCCGACCGGGAGAGCATCAAGGGTCGGGTCGGTGGCCGCACCCACGAGATCTCCCGGCTGATCGGTCGCAGCCTGCGGGCCAGCATCGACCTCAAGGCGCTCGGCGAGAACTCGATCGTGCTCGACTGCGACGTGCTCCAGGCCGACGGCGGCACCCGCACGGCCGCGATCACCGGCGCGTACGTCGCGCTGCACGACGCGGTGGGCTGGCTCGCCGCCCGCAAGGCGTTGGCCGGCAAGCCGGAGAAGGTGATGCACCGGTCGGTGGCCGCGGTCAGCGTGGGCGTCATCGCCGGGGAGGCCCGGCTCGACCTCTGCTACGAGGAGGACGTCGCCGCCGAGGTGGACATGAACGTGGTGTGCACCGGCGCGGGCGACTTCGTCGAGGTGCAGGGCACCGGCGAGGCGGGCGTGTTCGCCCGCGACCAGCTCGACGCCCTGCTCGACCTGGCCGTCGCCGGCTGCGCCGAGTTGGCCGAAGCCCAGCGGAAGGCACTCGCATGAACAAGGTCCTGCTCGCCACTCGCAACCGCAAGAAGCTCGTCGAGCTGCAGCGGATCCTGGACGGCGCACTCGGCGCGCACCGGATCGCGCTGCTCGGCCTTGACGACGTCGAGCAGTACGCGGAGCTGCCGGAGACCGGCCTGACCTTCGGCGAGAACGCGCTGATCAAGGCACGGGAGGGCTGCCGGCAGAGCGGGCTGCCCACCATCGCCGACGACTCCGGGATCGCGGTGGACGCGCTCAACGGGATGCCCGGGGTGTTCAGCGCCCGCTGGTCCGGCAAGCACGGCGACGACCAGGCCAACCTTCAGCTGGTGCTGGACCAGATCGCCGATGTGCCCGACGAGCAGCGGGCCGCCTCGTTCGTCTGCACGGTGGCGTTGGTGCTGCCCGGCGGCAAGGAGCACCTGGTCGATGGCCGTCAGCCCGGTCGGGTTCTGCGCGCGCCGCGCGGCGAGGGCGGGTTCGGCTACGACCCGATCTTCCTGGGCGACGGGCAGGACCGGACCAACGCGGAGCTGACCCCGGAGGAGAAGGACGCCATCAGCCACCGGGGCAAGGCGCTGCGCGAGCTGGCCAAGCTGGTCGCCAAGGTGCTGCCGCCCGCCGCCTGACCCGTCGGCGGACGACAGCCACCCGACGGAGATCAGCCCAGCGGGCCCACCTCTCGTTCGATGGCGGCGCGCAGGTCCGGCCCGGCGACGACGGCGCGGGCCGCCTCCATCACCGGGGCGAGGAACACGTCCGGACCGGGCTCACCGGCTGCCGCACCGAGCGCGGCGACGGCCGCGCGGCCGGCCGGTGACGGCTCCAGCGGGGCGCGCAGCTGAAGGCCGCGTACGCCGGCGAGCAGCTCCACCGCGAGCAGGCTCGTCAGGTTGTCAAGCACGGTCCGCAGCTTCTTGGCCGCCGCCCAGCCCATCGAGACGTGGTCCTCCTGCATTCCGCTGGTGGGCAGCGAGTCCACCGAGGCGGGGGCGGCAAGCCGACGGTTCTCGGCGACGATCCCGGCGGCGGTGTACTGGGCGATCATCAGCCCGGAGTTGACCCCGGCGTCGGGGGAGAGGAACGCCGGCAGTTCCCGGGAGCGGGTGACGTCGAGCAGCCGGTCCACCCTCCGCTCGGCGATCGCGCCGACCTCGGCGGCGGCGATGGCGAGGAAGTCAGCGGCGAAGCCGAGCGGCGCGCCGTGGAAGTTACCCGTCGACTCGACCCGGCCGTCCGGCAGCACCACCGGGTTGTCCACGACGGACACCAGCTCCCGGGCGGCGACGGTGCGGACGAAGTCCAGGGTGTCGCGGGCCGCGCCCGCCACCTGCGGCGCGCAGCGCATCGAGTACGCGTCCTGCACGGCGTGCGCCAGGTCGTCGCGGTGCGAGTCCATCACCCGGGAGTCCTGCAACAACCGGTGGATGTTCGCCGCCGACGCCGCCTGACCGGGGTGCGGCCGGATCGCGTGCAGCTCGGGCAGGAACGGCCGCTCCGAGCCGAGCATCGCCTCGATGGCCAGCGCGGCCGTCACGTCGGCCATGGCGAACAGGTGCGCCGCGTCGTGGATGGCCAGCAGCAGCATGCCGAGCATGCCGTCGGTGCCGTTGATCAGCGCCAGCCCCTCCTTGGCGGCCAGCTCGATCGGCTTGAGCCCGGCGGCGGTCAACGCGTCGCAGGCGTCCTGCCGCGCACCGTTCGGGCCGAGCACCCAACCCTCGCCGAGCAACACCAGCGCGCAGTGTGCCAGCGGTGCCAGGTCGCCGGAGGCGCCGAGCGAGCCGTGCTCCGGCACCCACGGGGTGATGTCGTGGTTGAGCAGGTCGACGAGGGCCTCGGCGACCAGCGGGCGGACCCCGGAGCGGCCCAGGGCGAGGGACCGGACCCGCAGCAGCATCATGGCCCGGACCACCTCGCGCGGCATCGCCGCGCCCACCCCGGCGGCGTGCGACCGGATCAGCGCGTGTTGCAGCTCGGCCCGCCGCTCCGGGGCGATGAAGGTGTTGGCCAACGCCCCGAACCCGGTGGAGACCCCGTAGACGGGACGACCCGACGACTCGATGCCGTCGACGATGGCCCGGCTGGTCGCCATCGCGTCGATGGTCGCCGGGGCGAGGACGACCGTGGCGGTGCCGCGGGCCACCGCGAGAACGTCGTCGGCGGTGATCCCGGTGGGCTGGATGGTCACGTTCGTCATTGCGGAACTCCGTTGCGTATTACCTGGCGGATCAGGGGGACACCGGGCCGGTAGGCCAGGTGCAGGTGCGACGGCGCGTCGAGGACGACGAGGTCGGCCCGCGCGCCGGGGGTGAGGACACCGATGTCGTCGCGGCGCAGCGCGTGGGCGCCACCGGCGGTGGCGGCCCAGACCGCCTCCGCCGGGGTCATCCGCATCTCGCGGACCGCGAGGGCCACGCAGAACGGCATCGACGAGGTGTACGACGAACCGGGGTTGCAGTCCGTCGCCAGCGCGACGGTGACCCCGGCGTCGAGCAGCCGACGGGCGTCCGGGTACGGCGAGCGGGTGGAGAACTCCGCGCCGGGCAGCAGGGTGGCCACGGTGGTCGTCTCCGACCCCGACGTCCAGTCCATCCTGGTCGACGCCAGCGCGTCCACGTCGGCGTCGCTGAGGTGGGTGCAGTGGTCGACGCTCGCCGCGCCCAGCTCCACGCCCAGCTGCACCCCGGGGCCGGGGCCGAGCTGGTTGGCGTGCAGCCGTACGCCAAGTCCGGCGGCCTGACCGCAGGCCAGGATGGCGCGGGCGTGGTCCACGTCGAAGGCGCCCTCCTCGCAGAACACGTCGATCCACTTCGCGTACGGCGCGGCGGCGGCGAGCATCGGCCCGCACACCAACCCGACGTAGTCGTCCGGGCGGTCGGCGTACTCGGCGGGCACCACGTGTGCGCCCAGGAAGGTGGTCTCGGTGCTGGTCTCGGCGGCGATCCGCAGCGAGCGGGCCTCGTCGGCGACGGTCAGGCCGTACCCACTCTTGATCTCCATGGTCGTGGTGCCCTGGCGCAGCGCCTCCCCGCGCAGCCGGCGCACGGTGGCCCGTAGCTCGTCGTCGGTGGCGGCCCGGGTCGCACCGACGGTGGTCCGGATGCCCCCGCCGGTGTAGGGCTGCCCGGCCATCCGGGCGGCGAACTCGGTGGCCCGGTCCCCGGCGAAGACCAGGTGGGCGTGGCTGTCCACGAAGCCGGGCAGCACGGCCGCCCCACCGACGTCGACGTGGTGGTCGGCGGCCGGCGCGTACGCGGACGGCCCGACCCAGACCACCCGGCCCTCCTCGATGAGCACTCCGGCGTTGCGGCGGATGCCGAGCGGGCCCTCGCCGGAACCGTTGGTCACCAGCTCTCCGATGTTGCCGACAAGCAGGCTGCCGCTCATCCGGGGAGCACCGCCTCGATCGACGCCGCCAGCTCGGCCGGCACGTCGACGGTCAGGTGCCGGCCCTCGGCCACCACCACCCGGCCGTCCACCACGACCTGCTCGACGTCGGCAGCCCCGGCGGCGAAGAACGCACCCGCCGGCGGCACCCCGGCGGTGCGGGCGCTGTCCAGGCGTACCGTCACCAGGTCGGCGTGGGCGCCCACGGCGATCCTGCCGGCGTCGGCCCAGCCCAGCGCGGCGTGCCCGGCGACGCTTGCCGCCGTCAGCAGGTCGAGCGGTGCGAAGTGGCCGCGCCGGCGGGTCCGCAGCCGCTCGTCCAGCTCCACCGCGCGGGCCTCCTCGAACAGGTCGACCACGGCGTGACTGTCGCTGCCCAGGCTGAGCCGGATCCCCGCGTCGGCCATCAGCCGGGCCGGGCCGATCCCGTCGGCGAGGTCCCGTTCGGTGGTCGGGCAGAGGCACACCCCGGTCCCGCTGTCGGCGAGCAGGGACAGGTCGACGCTCGTCGGGTGGGTGGCGTGCACGGCTGTGGTGTGCGGCCCGAGCACACCGTGCTCGGCGAGCAGCGCGGTCGGCGAGCGCCCGTGCACGGCCCGGCACTCGTCGTTCTCGGCGGGCTGCTCGGAGAGGTGCACGTGCAGCGGCGCGTGCCGCTCCCGCGCCCAGTCGGCGACCGTGCGGAGCTGGTCGGCCGGGACGGCCCGCACCGAGTGCACGGCCGCGCCGACCCGCACGTGCGGGTCCGCCGGCTGGAACGCGGCGGCCCGCTGCGCCCAGCGGCCCGTGTCTCCGTCGCCGAAGCGGCGCTGCGGCCCGGCGAGGGGTCGACCGTCCACGCTTGACGTCAGGTAGGCGGTGTCCAGCAGGGTGAGTCGGACCCCGGCGTGCGCGGCGGCCTCCACCAGCGCGGCGCTCATCGCGTTCGGGTCGTCGTAGGCGCCGCCGTCCGGCCGGTGGTGCAGGTAGTGGAACTCGCCCACACCGGTGATCCCGGCGAGCGCCATCTCGGCGTAGACGGCGCGGGCCAGCGCGAGGTAGGTGTCCGGGTCCAGCCGGTCGGCGACGGCGTACATCTGCTCCCGCCAGCTCCAGAAGTCACCCCGCCCGCCGTGGGTACGCCCGCGCAGCGCCCGGTGGAAGGCGTGCGAGTGCGCATTGGCCATGCCCGGCAGGGTCAGGCCGGGCAACGGGGTGGCGTCCCGCAACACCTCGACGCCGGCCTCCGGGCTTCCGGCCCCGACGAGCGGCGTCACCGCGGTGATCCGGCCGTCGTCGACCTCGATCAGCACGTCGGGGGTGGGCTCGGCGTGCTCGGGCAGCCAGGCGTACTCGGCGAGCCAGCGGGTCGGTGTCACCGGCATGTCAGCTCCTCCAGCACCCCGGCCAACGCCCGAACCCCGGCGGCGCAGTCGTCGTCGGTGGCGGCCTCGGCGGGGGAGTGCGAGACGCCCGTCGGGTTGCGCACGAAGAGCATCGCGGTGGGCAGGTACGCGGCGAGCACTCCTGCGTCGTGTCCCGCGCCGGTGGGCAGCACCGGCGCGTCGAGCAGCGTGGCCAGCCGCTTGGCCAGGTCACCGTCGAAAGCGACCACCGGGGTGGCCGACTCCTCGGTGACCGTCACCGTCGTACCGTCGCGGCGGGCCCGCTCGGCGAGCTTGCCGCGCACGGCGTCGACAAGCCCGGTGAGCGTCTCCGGATCGGCGGCCCGGGCGTCCAGCCAGCCGGTCACCTTCGACGGGATCGCGTTCGTGGCGTTGGGCTCGACGGCGACCCGGCCCACGGTGGCGTGCGCGCCGCGCAGCCGGGCCTCCTTGTTGGCCGCGAGCACCGTGAACGCGTAGGTGAGCATCGGGTCGCGACGGTCGGCCATCAGGGTGGTACCCGCGTGGTTGCCCTCCCCGACGACGTCGAAGCGCCAGCGACCGTGCGGCCAGATCGCGCTCGCCACCGCGACCGGCGCGTCCGTGTCGACGAGCGCCCGGCCCTGCTCGACGTGCAACTCCACGAAGGCGCCGAACCGGCCCAGCAGATCCGGGCGGGCGCCCGCCGGCTGGTCACCGAGCGCCTCGGCGAAGCTCACCCCGGCCGCGTCGCGCAGGCCGGCCGCGCGTTCGGCCGGCAGCGCCCCGGTGAGCAGCCGCGACCCCAGACACGGTACGCCGAAGCGCGCCCCCTCCTCCTCCACGAAGGCGCCCAGGACCAGCGGCCGGGTGGGGGTGACGCCGGCGGCGCGCAGCTCGTCCACGGCGAGGAAGGCGCTCACGATGCCGAGCGGCCCGTCGTACGCCCCGCCGTGCGGCACCGAGTCGAAGTGGCTGCCGGTGAGCACCGCGTCGGCGGCCTCCGGGTCACCCCAGTGCGCGAAGAGGTTGCCGTTGCCGTCCTCGGTGACCGGCAGGGCGCGGCGCTCGGCCTGCGTGCGGAACCAGGCGCGCAACTCCCGCTCCGGGTCGGTCAACGCGTACCGCAGGTAGCCGCCGCTGCCGGCGTCCCGCCCGACCGGCGCGATCTCGTCCCACAGCGCCCGGAACCGGGCGGAAAGGTCGTCTGTCATTGAGGTCCCTCGGTCATGGGGACGCGGACCCCGGTGCGCTCGGCCACGTCGCGGGCGATGTCGTAACCCGCGTCGACGTGCCGGATGACGCCCATCGCCGGGTCGTTGGTGAGCACCCGCTCGATCTTCTGGCCGGCCAGGGCGGTGCCGTCGGCCACGCACACCTGACCGGCGTGGATCGACCTGCCGATGCCCACCCCGCCGCCGTGGTGGATGGAGACCCAGGAAGCCCCGCTGGCCGTGTTGACCAGGGCGTTGAGCAGCGGCCAGTCGGCGATGGCGTCGGAGCCGTCGGCCATCCCCTCGGTCTCCCGGTACGGGCTGGCGACGCTGCCGGTGTCCAGGTGGTCGCGGCCGATCACCACCGGGGCGGAGAGTTCACCGGAGGCGACCATGTCGTTGAACCGCACGCCCGCCCGGTCCCGTTCGCCCTGGCCCAGCCAGCAGATCCGGGCGGGCAGGCCCTGGAAGGCGACCCGCTCACCGGCGAGCTTGATCCACCGGGCAAGCGACTCGTTCTCCGGGAACAGGTCGAGGATGGCCCGGTCGGTGGCCGCGATGTCGGCCGGGTCGCCGGAGAGCGCGGCCCACCGGAACGGGCCCTTACCCTCGCAGAACAACGGCCGGATGTACGCGGGCACGAAGCCCGGGAAGTCGAAGGCGCGCTGGTAGCCGCCGAGCTGCGCCTCACCCCGGATCGAGTTGCCGTAGTCGAACACCTCGGCGCCCGCGTCGAGGAAGCCGACCATCGCCTCGACGTGCTTCGCCATCGACGCGCGGGCCCGGTCGGTGAACTCGGCCGGCTTCGCGGCGGCGTAGTCCCGGGCCTCGGCCAGCTCCACGCCCACCGGCAGGTACGCCAACGGGTCGTGCGCGCTGGTCTGGTCGGTCACGATGTCGATCTCGACGCCACGGCTCAGCAACTCGGGGAAGACCTCGGCCGCGTTGCCGACCACGCCGACGCTCAGCGCCCGACGCTCCCGCTTCGCGGCGAGCACCCGCTCGATCGCGTCGTTCAGGGAGTCGGCGACCTCGTCCAGGTAGCGGTCGCGCACCCGACGGTCGAGCCGGGTGCGGTCCACGTCCACGATCAGGCAGACGCCGTCGTTCATGGTGACCGCGAGGGGCTGCGCGCCGCCCATCCCACCGCAGCCGGCGGTGAGCGTCAGCGTGCCGGCCAGGGTGCTGTCGAACCTCTTGGCGGCCACCGCCGCGAACGTCTCGTAGGTCCCCTGGAGGATGCCCTGCGTGCCGATGTAGATCCACGAACCGGCGGTCATCTGCCCGTACATGGTCAGGCCGAGCTGTTCGAGGCGGCGGAACTCCGGCCAGGTCGCCCAGTCACCGACCAGGTTCGAGTTGGCGAGCAGCACCCGGGGCGCCCACTCGTGGGTGCGCATGACCCCGACCGGGCGGCCCGACTGCACGAGCATCGTCTCGTCCTCGCGCAGGTCGGTGAGCGTACGGACCAACGCGTGGTAGGACGGCCAGTCCCGGGCGGCCTTGCCGGTGCCGCCGTAGACGACGAGGTCGTCGGGGCGTTCGGCCACCTCGGGGTCGAGGTTGTTCATCAACATCCGCAGGGCGGCCTCCTGCTGCCACCCGCGGGTGGTGAGCTGGCTGCCCCGTGCGGCACGGATCGGCGTGGTCATCTCTGCATCTCCTCCGGTCAACCGAGGAACAACTGTCGGCGGGCCGCGGAGGCTTCGAACGCCTCCAGTCGGCGCTGGGTGTCGGCCGGCGCGGCATCGCAGATCGCCTGCAACAGCACCATGGCCAGGGTCATCGGTGCGGTGTGCAGGTCGAAGACGAGGTGCGCGCCGACGGCGGCGGCGAGCACCACGTCGGCGTGCTCGGTGGCCGGGCTGACCGGCGAGTCGGTGATCGCCACCACTGTCAGCCCGGCGTGGCGGGCATCGCGCAGCGCGTCGAGGGTTTCCCGGGGGTAGCGGGGCAGCACGAAGGCGAGCACGGCGGACGCCCCGGCCTCGGCGGCCTGCTCCAGCCGGTCGGTGAGCAGGCTGCCGCCGTCGTCGAGAACCCGTACGTCCGGGTGCACCTTTGCCGCGAAGTAGGCGAAGTAGGCGGCCAGCGGCGCGGCGGCACGCAGGCCGAGCACCGGCAGTGGACGACTTCCCGCGAGCAACCGCCCGGTCTCGGCGATCCGGTCCCGGTCGGCGAGCTGACCGGCAAGTCGGTCCAGGTTCACCATCTCGGCGCGTACCGCCTGCTGGAGTTCGTTGCCGGCGTCCGTCGACCCGCCGGGCGACGCCGTGGTCAGGTCCCGCAGGCGGCGGCGGAGCGCCGGGTAGCCGTCGTGGCCGAGCGCGACGGCGAACCGGGTGACCGACGGCTGGCTGACCCCGGCCAGCTCGGCGACCTCGGCGGCGGACAGGTAGGCCACGGTGGGGGCGTGCTGCACCAGACAGTGCGCGATCCGGCGCTGTGTGGGGGTGAGCCGCACCCCTTGGAACAGGTCGAGCACCCGGTCAGCGGGTGGCTCGACAGCTCCTTCATTCATGGGCCGACTCTATGCATGAGAACTTTCACTGGCAAGCGATCCCAGCCCTCCCCGCCCGCCCCGGGCGGGCAGGCCGGGTTGGCCGACGGTCGGTACTATCCGCACGGCGGTTCAACGGAGGAGTGCGGATGCAGCCGGAAGGCCCCTACAGGTACACCCACGCGCTCGGCGGGTCTCCGGTGGGGAAAGCATGGGCCGCGATCGACGAGCAGGGTCGATTCGTCACCGTCGCTGTCCTCGACGCCGCCGTGGCCGCCACACCCGGCTGGCGTGAGGCGTTCGCCGGCGCCGCCGACCTGCTGGCGCAGTCGGCCGATCCGATGCCCTACACGTACGCGGACTTCTCCGCCGCCGCGCCGTGGGTGGCCTACCCCGCCGAGGCGGGCCCGGGCGCCGAGAAGCTGTTCCGCGCGCTCGGTGTCGACTACGTCCCCGCGCCGACGGTGGCCCCACCGACGTCGGCCCCACCCTCGGTCTCCGCCCCGCCCGCGGTCTCCGCTCCGCCCTCCGTCTCGGCCCCACCCGCGGTGTCCGCCCCGCCGGTGTCGGGCCCGCCGCAGCCCGTCTCCGGCGGCCCGCAGGCCCCCTGGGCGGTGCAGTCCGGCCCGATCCCCGGCCAGTTGGTCTCCGCCGCACCGCACTCCGTCTCCGGCGTACCCACCTCGCCGGCCGGCGCGACCTCGTCACCGCCGGCCTCGTACACCCCACCGCCGAGCAGATCGAGCCCGGACACTTTCGTCGCGCCGGCGCACGACCCGTTCAGCTCGCCGACCCAACGGATCCGCCCCTCGCCGCCACGCAAGAGCCGTACCGGGCTCTGGGTCGGGATCGCCGCCCTGGTGGTGGTCCTCGTGGCCGGTGGGAGTGCCCTCGCGTGGAGCAGCTTCGGGGGGCCGTCCGAGCCGACGACGGCGAGCCCCACGCCCACCGGGGTGGCCGAGTCCCGTGCGACGGCCTCGTTGCCGGCCGGCCCGCCCCAGCAGCCGGGCCTGGAGCCACCCCGCCCTGGAGACTGGCCCACGTGGCCGTCCTTCGTCCAGGGTGGGGCGGTTCGCACCCTCAACCCGGAGGGACTGGGCATCACGTTCCTGGCGCCCGCCAACTGGGACTGCACCCCGGGCAGCAGCGCCGAGGGGCAGGTCGAGTACAACTGCGGCGCCTCGATCGGGGACAACTCGGAGGTCGGCGGCGAGTTGATCGTCCGCGAGTGCCGTGATTGCAAAGAGGACCAACGGGTCGCCCTGCGCAAGGCCGAAGAGGCGTGGGGGCTGCAATGGCGCAGCGCCGGGCAGTATGTCGTTCTGGCCGAGACCGTGAAACTGAACGGCGCCGAAAAGTACGGCATTGTTCTTGTGGCATTCTGGCGTTCGTCACCGGACGGTGCTATCGACCGCCAGTTGGTGCTACGGATGACCGGGCCACCAGACTATATGAATGACATTCGCCGAGTGGTCAACTCCGTGCGTGACAACGCGCGTTTCTGACCGACATGCCACTTGTTCCGGCCGCCGAAAAGACGTATCAACGGTACCGGCGAACTAGCTGCCCGCTTACCCGAAAGTCAGCCATGCCCGGCCCTGTGTACGTTGTCGACACCACCCCTATGATGAGCGCCCGCAACACCGCTTCGCCCGAGCCGATCGTCACCGGTTCTGAGTCTTCACCTCTACGTCCTGGCCGCAAGGCGTGAGCAGACCCCCGCACGACCAGCGCAGCCCTGGCGGTGACTGGTTGACCAACGCTGATACGGAGATCGTCATGTTGCCCGGCGTCGGCGATGGTCATCCCCAGGATGACCTGAGCCATGCCCCGACGGCCCGGCTGAACCCCAGCGAGGTGCTGGCCCAGCGCAGCGTCCAGCCGGCCGCGGTCCCCGCCGAGCCGGCCGCGGTCCCCGCCGAGCAGACGCCCGACCCGCACTCGGCGGGCCGCCATCGAGGCCCGGGCCTGCTCACGGAGCTGACCTCGGCCGTCCGGGCGTTCGTCGAGGGCCTGCGATCCGATCCGGATCAACGCATCGTCGCCGTGTTGGCCGTGCTCGTGGCGTCACTCGGTCTGGCGCCGATCGCCCTCGCGCCGTCCGAGGTGGTGATCTACAGCGGTGTGGCCACCGGCACGCCGATGCTCTACACGTACACGATCGCCATCGCGGTGGCCGTGGTCGTGATCGGGATCCAGACGCGGCGTCAACTCGCCCGTGCCTTCTTCCCGTGGGTGCCGTTCCTCGGCTGGATGCTCCTGTTCGCCGTGCTGGCCTGGGACTCCTCCCTGCGTACCGTGAGCGGTCTGGTGCACTTCAGCCTGGTGGCGATCGTGTTCGCCATCGGGGTCGGCGGTGAACGCGCCGACCGACGGAACTCCGTCCTGCTCTGGGCCTTCGCGGCGGTGGCGTGGTTGCAGCTCTTCGCGATCACGATGGCGGTCATCGGTCTTCCGCTGCGCCGGATCGCCGGCCAGCAGGCGCTCGACGTGCTCGGTCGCGCCACCGGCCTGACCAGCCATCCGGGCGAGCTGGCGAAGCTGCTGTTCTTCTGCGGGATGTGTGCGTTGACGCTGCCGCAGAAGACGGTGCGGCAACGGTGGGTGGCCTGGAGCACGCTCGGTGCCGTCTTCCTCGGCGTCTCCCTCACCCAGAGCCGCTCCGTCCTCGCGGCGGTGGTCTCCATGGTCCTCCTCCTGGTGGTGCTCGAGTTCGTGACCGGGCGCTGGCAGAAGAAGTACTTCGTCGTCCTCGGGATCACCGGCCTGCTCGGCCTGCTGTCGGTGCCGTGGCTGATCAAGCGGTTCACGGCCGACCCCGAGGGCGGCGACCGTCAGCACCTGCTCCAGGTCGCCTTCGACGTCATCCGGGACAACCCGTGGGCAGGCGTGGGCCCCAACAGCTACGTGGCGATCGCCGGCGCCACCGACAAACTGACCGCGAGTGGTGTGCCCGTGCACAACGTGCTGTTGCTCAGTGCCGCGGAGTTGGGCATCATCGGCGCGCTGCTGCTCTGGCTGCCGTTCGCGATGACCGCCACCAGCGCCATGCACGCCGTGTTCCGGGTGCGGACCTCGGAACTGGCGCCCCGGGTCCTGGTCAGCGCGCTGCCAGGCCTTGTCCTGATCGGCATGACGGGATGGGGGCTCATGCAAGGACCGTACTTCTTGATGTTGGCGCTGATCTCCGGCTACTTCTACGCCCGGTCGCGACACGTACGAGTGACGAGTGGCTATGGTCGCGACTGAGGTCACGACGCCGGAGCGACGGCGACCGTCCCTGGGGATCGTGTCGGGTCTGCTGGGCATCTCCACCCTGGCCACCCGTTCGACCACCCTGGTGGTCATGGCGTTCCTGACCAGGGGCGCCGGCACCGAGGCGGTCGGCTTCTACGGTCTCGCCACGCTCATCGCGTCCTTCACCGCCGCCGCGCTCTCCCTCGGCCTGCCGACCTACCTGACCAGGGAAGCCGCCGCGGGCACGGTGTCACCGCCGGTGGTCGCGCGGATCCACTGCGGGCGCTTCCTCGCGTTGATGGTGGCCGCTGCCGTCGCGTACCCCGTGATCGGCGCGGTCCTTCCTCCGCAGGCGCAGGTCGCCTTCTTCCTGATCTTCGTGGCCAGTCTGCTGGAGCAGTGGAACGAGACGGCGTGGGTGCTCATCCGGGGTACGCCCTCGGCGTGGGCCGAGCCGCTCACGAACGTGTCCGCAGGTCTTCTGCTGGTGGGCGCGTGCGCGGTCGACGTGTGGCTACTGGACGGGCTCTCCCTCGGCGACGCCGCCGTCTACATGTCGATAGCGGCAGTCCTCAGGTCAGCCGGCGCGTTCCTCATCGTGCGCATCCTGCCGGCGCTGCGTGACTCCCGGGGTGTCCGGGCGTTCCAGCACGTCCGGCAGGCCCTGCCGTACTTCGCCGCCGACCTCTTCGGTCTCTTCTACTTCCGCGGCGACGTGTTCGTCCTCGCGTTCTTCGTCGCCGCCGCGGAGGTCGGTGAGTACGTGTCGGCGGCGGCGATCGTCGGGCCGGTGGTCCAGGTCGCGGCGTCCATGGGCGTCGGCGCGCTCGCCTACGCCGCGCCGCGCCGGGCGTCCGGGGCCGCCCAGTCGAACGACCCGCTCACGATCTTCCGGTTCTTCGGGCTCGCCGGTCAGGCCGCCGCCGGCGTCATGTTCATCGGAATCCCGATCGGGACCGCCGTGCTGTTCGGCGACCACGCGGGCAACATCCCGACGCTCGCGATGGTGCTGACCTTCTTCCTGGTCCTGCGATTCGGCAACTTCGGCCTGTCCGCAATCCTGCTCTCCCAGGGCCGTGCCTCCAGCCGGCTGATCGTCCTGGTGTTGAGCATCTGTGGCAGCGTCGGCCTGAACCTCGCCCTCGACGGCACGTACGGCGCATTCGGTTCCGCCACGGCGATGGTGCTGAACGAACTGGTCGTGGCGGGGTCGCTGCTCTGGTTCCTGCGGATAAAGGAACTGGTACGGCCGGTCGTGATCTCGTTCGTGACCGTGGCGGCGGCGGTCGGCGCGCTCGCCCTGCTGCTGTCCGTCCTGGAACCGGCCCTGGCGTCCTTCATCCTGGGCGGCGTCATTCTCGTGCTGGCTATCGCCAAATTGTTGGCTCAACGGAGGGCCGCAGGTCACCTGCAGGCCGCGACGACGGAGGACATGTGAGGGTCGGAATAGTCGGGTGGTTCGGATCGGACAATCTCGGAGACGAGATCCTGCTCCACTCGCTCATTACCTGCGTCCGCGCGGTCAAGGAGAACGCGACATTCGTCGTCTTCTGCCCCAACCCGGACCGGGTCGCCGAACTGCACGGCGTGGAGACGGAGAACATGCCCGTGCTGCGGGCTCGGGGCGCCTCGGAGCGTCAGGTCGCGGTCCAACGCTCGATCAAGTCCTGTGACCTGCTGCTCCTCGGCCCCGGCACGGTCTTCCAGGAGCGTTCCCCCAACCTGGCCTGGCCCGGCACCCTGCCGATGTTCGCCCGGATCATCGCGATGGCCAAGATCGCCGGGACGCCCGTCGCCACCGTCGGCGTCGGCGTCCGGGAGGGCGGTACGCCGTTCGGTCGCCAGTTGCTCCGTGTCATCGGCGCCGCGTGTGTCGGCGTCGGTGTGCGCGACGAACGCACCGCGTCGCACTTCGGCTCCAGCGCCGAGGTCATCGGCGACATGGCGTACACCCTGCCGCTGCCCGACCTGGAGCGGGTCGACGCCGGTCGTCGCTTCGCGCTGTCGATGCGGCCGCTCGCGCCGGAGCTGGAGACCCCCCTGCTGGCGGCGACCTCCGGTTGCGCCGCCCGGCTGCGCCAGGAGGGGTGGTCGGGCACCTTCCTGCCGATGGCCTTCGGTCGGGGAGCGCACGGCGAGGACGACCGCGTCATCTACGAGCGTGCCTTCCGCGACCTGCTGACCCTGGACCCGACCCCGTTGGACGGCAGCCAGCCGCTCGCCGGGGCGCTCCGCACCTGGTTGCAGGCGCTCGCGACGAATCAGCTCGTCCTCGGCACCCGCCTGCACGCGGCCCTCCTCGCCGTGGCGATCGGCGTTCCCACGGTGGCCATCGCCTACGAGCGGAAGGTCCAGGACGCCTTCGTCGACCTGGGGCTCAGCGAGTACGTGGTGCCGCCGGACGTCGACGCCGACACGCTCTACCGCAAGGCCACCCAGGCCGCGGCGGCCACCGAGCAGTTCCGGGAGGCCGCCGGCCGGGTCGCCGCCCAGGGACGCATCGCGCAGGGGTTCGTCACGACGCTGTTGAAGCGGCTGGACTGATGCGGGTCCTGCTGCTCACCCCATTCGCGCCCAACGGCCAGCACAACCACGCCGCGGCCGACACGATCGTGCAGCTCACGCCGCGGCTTGCCGAACAGGTCGACCTGTTCGTGTACTCCCCGGGGAACACCGCGGCGTCCGAACGGGACGATCTGAAGTACACGTTGCTGCCGTCCGAGGTCGTCGCGCGCCCGAGTCACCTGGACCGTCTCCGGGTCGAACCGGCCTGGCTGCGCCAGGCGTGGCCGCGCGAGGCGACCCAGGAGGCGGCCGAGCTGATCCGCCGGATCCAGCCCGACGTGGTGCACGCGGAGTACCTCCAGTCCGCCGAGGTCGTCGGGCTCAGCCGGGCGTCGGTGCTGGGCCTGCACGACATCACCGAGAAGGTCATGCGGGAGTCGTACCGGGCGTCGTCCGGCCTGGAACGGCCGTACCGCCTCGCCGAGCTGGTGCGGACCCGACGGTTCGAGCGGACGGCGATCCGGCAGGCGGCGGCCGTCATCACCCTGTCCGACGCCGACTTCGCGGTGGCCCGGACGTACAACGCCAACACCGTTCTCGCCCGGCCCGGCATCCACGTGGGGGAGCGGTCCTGGTCGCCGCCGCCGGTGACCAGCCGACCGCGTCTGGTGTTCGCCGGGGCGATGTGGCGACGTGCGAACGTTCTCGTCGCCGAGCTTCTCGCCCGGGAGGTGATGCCGATCGTGTGGCAGAGCCTGCCGGACGCCGAACTCAGGATCGTCGGGGCGGATCCCACAGCCGACGTGATCGGTCTCGGCGAGCACGACAGCCGGGTGGTGGTGACCGGCGCGGTGCCCGACTTCCAGTCGGAGATGCTCGGCGCCCACGCCGTCGTCGTACCGTCGATCGTGGGCGGTGGTGTGCTGATGAAGGTGGCGCACGCCATGGCCCTGGGCTGCCCGGTCATCACGTCGAGCGGTCCGGCCGAATCGGTCCGGGGGGACGCCTCGATGCTGTTCGTCGCGTCCAGCGCGGACGAGATCGCGGCGGCCGTCCGGGCCGCTGTCGAATCACCGCAGGACGCCGCGCAGCGTGGCCGGAACGCTCGCGCCCACATCGAGCGGACGTTCCGGTGGGACGACACGGTCCGCTCGTACCTCGACGCCTACGCGATTGCGGGTCGACAGTGAAGATCGCAGCCATCATCGTCTCCTACAACTCGGCCAAAGAGCTTCCCCTCAGCCTGGGCTGCCTGGGTGCCCTGCCGATCGAGCACGTCGTGGTGGTGGACAACTCCTCCACCGACGACAGCGTCGAGGTGGCGAAGTCCTTCGGGTACCAGGTCATCTCGCTGCCGAACGTCGGCTTCGGCAAGGCCATCAACGCCGCCGCCGAGGCCGTCCCGGACGCGGACGCCTACTTCCTGCTCAACCCCGACTGCCACATCACGGCCGAGTCCTTCGCGCACCTCGTCGAGGCGCTGCGGGCCGACCCGACGTTGGGGGTGGCCGCGCCGCTGATGCGCTACCCCGACGGACGCTTCGGGATCTCGGCGGGTCCCTCGCCGAGCATGGCCAAGGAGTGGCTGGCCGCCCTCCGCGTCGACGAGCTCGTGCCCAGCGGCCTGAAGCGGTCACTGGCGCAGGCGGCGCCGCTGCGGAAGAAGTTCCAGATGCTCGACTACCTCGATGTCGAACCGACAGGTCAGGTACGCGAGGCCGCCTGGGTGTCGGGCTTCTGCATGCTCGTCCGAGGGGATGCCTTCCGGGCCGTCGGCGGGTTCGACCGCGACTTCTTCCTCTACTTCGAGGACGTCGACCTCTGCACCCGGCTCTGGGCCGGGGGCTGGAGTGTGAAGTCGATCGGGACGAGCGTCGCCGAGCACAAGGAGAGCACCAGCACCGCTGCGGTCGGCAAGAACAACCTGTACCGGGCCGGCATGCAGGTCTATTTCGCGAAGCACGGAACGCGAGCTCAGCGAATCCTCGCGTCCGCCCTAAGGAGGCTGCCGATTTGAAGATCTTGTTCGTAGCACCCTGGATCCCGGCGTCGGTTCGTCCGCGAAGCCTGGTGATCCTGGAGATGCTCGCCGCCGAACACGATGTCCGCTTCCTCGCGCTGACGCACGACGACAAGGAGGTGGAGCTGGCCGACCAGCTGCCGGTCAAGGAGCGCACCCTCGTCCCCAACCCGCGCGCCGGTTCCATGCTGCGCTCCGCCCGTGCGCTCGGCACCGGGGTCTCGTTGCAGACGGGGTACGCGAGCCCGAAGGCGCTCACCGACGCCCTGCGGCAGCAGCTGGACGAGTTCCAGCCGGACGTGGTGCACCTCAACGTCTTCCGCACCGTCCACCTGGTCGAGGCCTGTGGCGACACGCCGGTCATCGTCGACCTGGACGAGTTCCGCAGCGAGTATTACGAGCAGTTGGCCTCCCACGGGCCCAACCTCGCCTGGCGGGCGTTGGGTCGGGTGGAGGGGAGCCGGATGCGGGCGCGCGAGGACGAGCTGGTCCGTAAGGGCGTGCCGCTGATGCTCTCCGCGCCGTCCCTGCCCGGTCAGGAACGGCCCAACACCTATCTGGTCCGGAGCCCCTGCGACTTCTCCGTACAGCGGCAGCAGGGCCCGATCGCACCGACGGTCCTGTTCGTGGGTCGGCTCAGCTACGAGGCGAACGTCAACGGCCTCATGTGGTTCGTCCGCGAGTGCTGGCAGGGCATCCGCGACGCGGTCCCGGACGCCCGGCTGCGGATCGTCGGCACGGACCCGCCGAAGGCGGTCCAGGCGCTCGTCGGCAACGGCATCGAGCTGCACGCCAACGCGCCTGCCGTGGAGCCCTACTACGCGGACGCGGCGGTCGCCATCGCGCCGATCTTCCGGGGCACCGGGGTGCAGCTGAAGCTCATCCAGGCCATGTCCGCAGGTGTGCCGAGCGTGACGACGAGCATGGTGGCCGACCGTGCCGGTGTGCAGGACGGTGTGCACGTCAGCGTCGCCGACGACAGGGCCGGCTGGATCGCGAAGGTCGCGGCGCTGCTGTCCGCACCGGAGACCGCCGAGCGGATGGCCGTCAACGGACGGGAGTGGGTGGTGGCCCACCACAGTTCGGCAGCGGTCCGCCAGCAGCTGCAGGCGGCGTACGCCTCGCTCTCGCGGCGGTCAGGGGTGGACGCCGGACCGACTCGCTGACGAACCAGCCCGGATGGCGAAGGGGCCGCCGAGACGGATGTCTCGGCGGCCCCTTCCGGGTTTGTCGCGTCAGGACGCGACGGTCAGGTGTTGGTGCTCAGCCGACGGTCTGAACGACGTGGGTGAACATCGTCGACGGGCCCGGGTCGACCCCGGCCCACGGGTCGAAACTGGCGATCATCGGCGAGGTGGTGCTCGGTGCCACCACCAGGTTGCCGTTCCACTGCGACTGGAACAGCATGCTGCCGTCACCCCAGTGGTAGAGCCAGAACGACTGCTGGTCGCCGAGGGTGGTGGAGTTGGCGATCAACGGCAACGGGTTGAAGCTGCTGTTGACCGGGGCGGTCACGAAGCGCCAGTTGGTGTGGGCCCGCAACGCGACGCCGTCGTCTCCCAGGTCGAGCAGGTCGAACTTCTGGGGGTTGCCGACCGTCGTGCCGTTGGCGATCAGCGGCGACGTGGCGCTCGGCGCGGTCACGATCCGGTTGTTGCTCACCGAGTTCAGGACGACGACCGCCGCCGGCGAGGCCCAGATGAACTTCTCGGCCGTACCGACAGTGGTGGAGCTGGCGATCAGCGGGCTGGCCCCACCCGACGGCACGGTGACGTACTTGCCGTTCACCTTCGCGATCAGGGTGGTGGTGCCGTCGCCCTGCATCACCACCTGGAAGCGCTCCGCGTCGGTGATGGTGCTGGCGTTGGCGATCAGTGAGCCGGCGCCGCCGGAGGTGGCGCTGACGTACTTGCCGTTCGCCCAGGACGAGAACGCAATGTAGCCGGTGCCCGCGCTGATGATGGTGAACTTCTCCAGATCACCGATCTGGCTCGGAGCCTGGCTGGCCTTCAGCGGCTGGGTGCCGCCCGTTCCCACCGTGACGGTCTTGCCGTTGGTCAACGCGCGCAGGCCGGTGACCTGCGGAACGGCCGTGGTGCCGATGCGCAGCATCACGTCGCTCGTAGCGGTGAACGCCGTGTTGCGGACGACCCGTCGGGTGCCGCCGTAGACGAGGTTGTTACGCACCTGCAGGGGCGTCCAGGTCGGGTTCGCCGACAGCGCGAGCGCGGCGGCGCCCGCGACGTGCGGGCTCGCCATCGAGGTGCCGCTGTACTTGCCGATCGCCGTGTCGCTGCTGGCCACCGACGACGGGATGTTGTGCCCCGGCGCGTGGATGTCCACGCAGGACCCGTAGTTGGAGAACGACGCCCGGAAGTCGACCTCGTCGGTCGCTCCCACGGTGATCGCCGAGGCCGCGCGGGCCGGCGACTCGAGGCAGGCGTCGCCGCCGCTGTTGCCGGCGGCGACGGAGTACGACACGCCGGAGGCGATAGAGGCCTCCACCGCGGCGTCGATCGGCGCGTAGGCCTCGCCGCCGAGGCTCATGTTGGCGACGGCCGGCTTCACCGCGTTCGCGGTGACCCATTCGATGCCGGCGAGCACCTCGGCGTAGCTGCCGCTGCCCTCGCAGTCGAGCACCCGCACGGCGACCAGCTTGACGGCCTTGGCCACACCGTAGTTGGTGCCGCCGATGGTGCCGGCGACGTGCGTGCCGTGCCCGTCACAGTCGTTCGCGACCGTGTCGTTGTCGACGAAGTCGTAGCCGTAGCTGGCCCGGCCACCGAACTCCTGGTGGCTGATCCGGATGCCGGTGTCGATCACGTAGGCGTGCACGTTGCTCGCCGTGTTCGGGTACGTGTAGCGCTTGTTCAACGGCGCGAAGATCTGGTCCAGCCGGTCCAGGCCCCACGACGGCGTGTTGAGCTGGGTGTCGTTCTTCGACACCTTGCGGTTCTGCTCCACGTACGCGACCGCGGAGTCGGTGGCCAGCTTCTTGGCCTGCGCCGCGTTCATCCGGGCGGCGAAGCCCCGGATCGAGCGGGTGTACGTGTGGGAGACGGCGCCCCCGTACTGCTTGCTGAGCGCCTTGACGCTGGCGTTGACGGTGGCCGGGTTGGCCTTGGTGTCCTTCAGGACGACGATGTAGCTGTCCTTGATGGCGCCCTTGTCGGCGGTCGTCAGGGCCTTCGGCAGCTTCTGCACGTCGTCCGACGGTGCGGCGTACGCGGCACCGCCACTGGAGAACGTTGCGGCTGCGACGACGGCGAGGGCGAGCCCGGCCGTGACCGAGCGACCAGCTCGGCGAAGTTGGAACACGTGAGACTCCCCGTGGGGTCAGCGTCCAGAGCGGACGCACTTGAAAGCCCCCGCCTTTCGGCAGAGACGCAGCCCATCTTCGTTGAAGCGTGCCATCGATGGCTCAGCCGTTCGGACCGATTGATGGTGAACGCACCGGCGGCCTCTTAACCTCGGACCGGCCCATTCACTTCTGCCGAGCAGGGCAGCGCGAAGAGCCCTCACTTGCGTAAAGTACGACAGTAGTTTTCGCGCCGGTTGATCCGCCGGTCCACGCGATGCCCACGTTCGCTGACGAAGCGCGAGACGTCGGCTCCTGAGTAAGGAGATTCGGGACACTCATGTCACGGAAATGGATTCCGGTGCTGCTCGCTTCCGCGCTGGCTGTCAACCTGCTCGGCACGCCACCGGCGTCGGGCGCGGCGGCCACCCCCGACGGCGGCGGCCGCGCCATCGCCGGGGGCACGCTGGGAGCACGGCAGAGCCCGGTGTCGGCGCTGGCCGACCCGCCCGCCGGCTACACCATCCAGGGCATCGACATCTCCAGCCACGACCACAACCTCGGGCCGATCAACTGGGGCGCGGTGGTGGCCGGGGGTAACAGGTTCGTCTACATCAAGGCCACCGAGGGCAACGACTACCTCAATCCCTTCTTCAACGGCGACTACACGGCGGCGAAGGCGGCGGGTCTCTTCGTCGGCGCGTACCACTTCGCCCGCCCGGACGGACGCGACCCGGTGGGCGAGGCCAACTACTTCATCGACAACATGCGGTGGGCGAAGGACTCCCGCACGCTGGTGCCGATGCTCGACTTCGAGTGGCCGTACTGGTCCGGTGCCCCGACCTGCTACGGGCTGACTCCCGCCGAGTTGACCAACTGGGTGCGGGCCTTCACCAACCAGGTCAAGGCACGTATCGGCCGACCGATGATGATCTACACGAACACCAACTTCTGGAACCCCTGCACCAACAGCGACGCCTCCTTCGGTGGCCTGCTGTTGGACATCGCCGGCTACACCACGACCCGGCCGCCGCTGCCCGCCGGTTGGTCCACCGAGACCATCTGGCAGTACGCGCCCGGCGACCCGTCCCAGCCCGGCAACTACAGCAAGAACGTCTTCAAGGGCGACTACGCGGGCCTCACCCGGCTCACCAGCCCCGAGGTCAGTGTCGCGCCCCCGGGCCCACCGCCGATCCGCCGACCGATCCTGCCGAAGCTCCGCTGATCGGGGCGACAACGACCGGCACGTCGACAATTCATCTCGTCGACGCTTTGCCGTCGGGTAATTGCGGGCCTGCGCCGGCGGGCACGGTCAACCCGTCGGCTAGTCTCCAGGCGACATCACGGGTGGGAGAATTAGTGCGCGCCGCAAAGAGCGATCTGGTTCCCTTCAGCATCGGTTTTGCCGTGATGCTGGTGGTTGCCGGTTTTTCGTTGACAAGCGTTCCACTGGACTGGGACGAGGGCGCGACGCTTTCCGCGGCGACCCGGTCGTTCGGTGAGCTGCTGGAGCTGGCCAGCTACAAGGACGCGGTCATCACGCCCTTCTACCTGGTGCTGCACGTGCTGGTCACGGTCTTCGGCGAGTCCGACGTCGTCCTGCGTCTGCCCTCGCTGGTGGCGATGGCCCTCGGTGCCGGCGTGACCGCCGAGATCGGTCGGCGGGTGGCCGGGCTGGCAGCCGGGATCCTGGCCGGCGTCATCTGCTCGGCGATACCCAGCCTGGTGTTCTTCGCCCACACGGCCCGGCCGTACGCGTTCGCGTTCCTCTTCGCGACGCTCTCGTCCCTGCTGTTGCTCTCGGCCGTGGCGTCGCCCTCCTGGTGGCGATGGGTGGGCTACGGGCTGTGCCTGGCGCTCACCGGGGTCTTCCACCTGGTGGCGCTCTCCGTGCTTGCCGCGCACGTGGTGATCCTGGCCCTGGCCTGGTGGCCGGAGCGGGATCGCCGGCTGTTGCGGGCGCTCCCCGCGATAGGCGCAGCCCTGGTGCTCGTGTCACCGCTCATCTGGTTGGGCCGGAGCCAGCGGTACTCCCAGCTGCACTGGGTGCAGACACCGACCTGGAAGACCGTCGGCGCGCTGCCCGGCGACGTCGCCTTCAGCCCGGTCGTGGGTTACCTGCTGGTGCTGCTCGCCGCCGCCGCGTACTTCGCCGTGCCGACCCGTCGGTACGTCGAGTTGGTCGTCCTCGGCACGGTGCCGGTCGTCGTGGTCATCGGGGCCTCGCTGATCGCGCCGGTGTGGGTGCCGCGGTACGGCATCTTCCTGCTCGCGCCGGTTGCGGTGCTGGCGGCTGCGACAGTCACCACCTCGCGCCTGCGGGCGGTGGCGGTGCTGCCGTGGGTGGTCCGCGCGGCGGCGGTCGTGGCAGCGCTGGTGCTCCTTTCGCTGCCCGTGCAGCGGTCGGTCCGGCAGACACACAACTCTCCGGACACCCGCGGCATGGCCGCCGCCATCCACGACAACGTGACCACCGGCGACGTCGTCGTCTACACCGACTTCGCCTGGTCGATGCGGCCGACCCTCACGCACTACCTGGGCGAGTTGGACTGGGCGGGGGCGGTCCAGCCACCGGACGTCCTGATGAAGCAGACGGCGGCCAGCAACGGGACGCTTGAGGCGACCGAGTTCATCGACATTCAGGGCAGGCTGGCCAAGGCCGACCGCATCTGGCTCATCGGTCCGGCGGCCGGTGTCTACGGGGCGTCGCAGGACCCTCTCGCCGCGCCGGGTTGGAAAGTCAAGTACATCCGGCAGCACTACGAGGTGCGGGAGACCTACACGTTCGAGACCGGGCGAGCGGTGCTGCTCGCGGCCCGAAGCGGGTCGACCGGCCCCGAGTAGGGGCGCCCGGGGGAGCGGACCCCGCAGGGTGGGAGGGTCGGCAGGCATCCGCACGGTGTGGGTGGATTTCAGACCCGTGGGTCGACCGTGTCATCGCGGTCGCATACATTTGCTGGCATGGCCGACGATCTCGCGTTGCTACTGCGCCGCGCCGGTTTCGGCCCCACCGCCGCTGAATTGGCCGCGGCGAAGAAGGCAGGGTACGACGCAACCGTCGCCGCTCTCACGGCGCCGACGGCACCAGACGTGGGTGCGTCGCTGGCCCCCATTCCGGTGCTGGGCCCGGATCCGTTCGCCGGGCTGGTCAACGCGACCGAGGCCCAGCGGGCCAAGGCGAGCGAGCAGCGCTGGGAGCAGACGAAGCAGATCACCCTGTGGTGGCTGGACCGCCTCACGGTGGCCGATCACCAGACGCGCGAGAAGCTGTGGTTCTTCTGGCACGGGCACTGGGCCACCTCGGTGCGGAAGGTGATGCGGCCACAACTGATGCTGTTGCAGCACCGGAATCTGCGCAGCACGCTCGACTTCGCCGTGCTGGCGCACAAGATGGTCACTGACCCGGCGCTCGTCTTCTGGCTCGACGGCGAGTCCAACACGCGGACGGCCCCCAACGAGAACCTCGGCCGCGAGCTGTTGGAACTCTTCATGCTCGGCATCGGCCGGTACACCGAGCAGGACGTGAAGGCGGCGGGTCGTGCGCTGACCGGCTGGCGGATCGACTACGACGGCGCCCGCAGCTACTTCAGCCCCGGCTGGCACGACAACGGGGCGAAGACGATTCTGGGTGAGACGAAGAACTTCGGCGCCCGGTCGCTCGTCGACCTCCTGCTCAAGCAGGAGCGGTGCGCTGCCTTCATCGCCGAACGGCTCTGGTTCCGCTACGCGTCGTCGACCACCCCGATCCCGAAGTCCACCCGGGACGCCATGGTGGGCGCCTTCCCGAACTCCATGTCCATGCTGCGCAAGCTCTTCGAGGACGGGGCGTTCCGCGCCACCGTCAACACGTTGGTGAAGCAGCCGACCGAGTGGTTCGTCGGCGCGATGCGGCACCTGGGGCTGCGGCCCGGCGAGCTGTCTGATGAGATGTCGACGTACGTCCTCAATGGCCTGGAGCGGCTGGGCCAGCTGCCGTTCGCGCCTCCGAGCGTCGAGGGGTGGCCGGCCGGCGCGGAGTGGTTGACGGTCGGGGCGGCGCAGGCCCGCCTGAACTTCGCCGGTCGGATCGCCCAGTTGGTTCCGGCGCAACGACTGACCCCGGAGGACGTCGCGCACGTCCTCACCATCGAGACCTGGACCAACAGGACGTACGCGGTCCTGAAGGCCACCTCCGACCCGCAGCGTCTGTTGACCATCGGGTTGGCGAGCCCGGAATACCTGGTGACGTGACATGGATGCAGTGACCCGGCGCAGGTTCCTCCTGGCCTCGGGGGTTGCCGGAGGCAGCGCCCTCGTCGCCGGCGCGGCGAGTTTGAGCCTGGGCAACCTGCTGCGGACGGCAAGTGAGGCGTCCGGCGCTGAAGACCACCGTAAGACGCCCAAGCTGGTCATCGTCACGCTCTACGGCGGCAACGACGGCCTCAACACGGTCGTGCCGTACGCGAGTTCGGCCTACCACTCGGCCCGGCCCGAGCTGGCCTACAAGCCGGAGCGGGTGCTTCGCCTCGACGACGCGTTGGGGTTGAACCCGATGCTCAAGGGCCTGAGCTCCCTGTGGGGCGAGCAGCGGTTGGCGGTCGTCCTCGGCGCCGGCTACCCGAAACCGGACCGCAGCCACTTCCGCTCCATGGACATCTGGCAGACCGCCTCGCCAAGTGGTCCGACCAGCTCGGGGTGGGTGGGCCGGTGGTTGGACGGCACCAAGGCCGCCCCCGAGGCCGCGGTCAGCTTCGAGCCCATGCTTCCGCCGCTGCTCGCCGGGGAGACCCGCACCGGGGCCTGCGTGAGCATCGGTGGGCTCAAGTTGCCGCCCGGACTCACCGCGGACATGGTCGGGGCGCTGGGGCGTCGGGAGCCGAGCGAGTCGGAGCTGCAGGCGCGGGCTGCGGATGCGTACGCCAACCTCATCAACATCGACCAGCTGATCCGGCACGCCGAGGCGGTCAGCGCGCCACCTGAGGCCACCGTCCAGCCGGACAGCCCGGCCACGAGCACGGGCGGGTCGAACGTCCTCTCCGCGCAGCTGTCGCGGGTGGCGCAGTGTGTCGAGGCCGGGGTCCCGACCCGGGTGTACTCGGTGAGTCTCGGCGGGTTCGACACGCACGCCTCGGAGCGGCTCGGCCACGAGTTCCTGCTACGTCAGCTCGACCAGGCCCTGACCGGCTTCGCTGGCCGGCTGTCCCGCACCGAGGCTGGTCGACAGGTCACCACAGTCGTCTACAGCGAGTTCGGCCGGCGGGTCCGGGCGAATGCCTCCGACGGCACCGACCACGGAACCGCCGGCCCCGTCCTCGTGCTGGGTTCCCAGGTTGCCGGCGGGCTCTACGGGGAGCAGCCGAGCCTGACCGACCTGGACGACGGTGACCTCAAGGCGACGACGGACTTCCGCGATGTCGTCGGCACCCTCCTGGCCTCGGTGTTGCAGGCCGATCCGGCGCGTTACGTCGGTGGCGGTTACGAGCCGAAGATGTTGCCGTTCCTCGCACGCGACTGACGGTCACGACCGGACCGGCCGGTGGCTGTCGTCAGCGACCGCCACCCCGGAACACCTCCGCGACCGTCCGGAGCACCACCTTCACGTCGAGCCACAGCGACCAGTTCTCGATGTAGTAGTTGTCGAACCTGGCCCGGTCGGAGATCGGGGTGTCGCCGCGCAGACCACTGACCTGCGCGAGCCCGGTGAGGCCGACGGGCACCCGGTGGCGCATCGCGTAGTTCGGGTACTCGGCCGAGAACTTCTCCACGAAGTGCGGCCGCTCCGGCCGGGGCCCGACCACGCTCATCTCACCGCGCACGATGTTCCACAGCTGCGGCAGCTCGTCGAGGGACGTACGGCGCATGAACCGCCCGATCGGGCCGACCCGCCGGTCGTGCGCGATGGACCAGTTGGTCTGTGACTCCTGCTCGTCGACCGGGCGCATGGAGCGGAACTTGATGACGTTGAACGGCTTGCCGTACCTGCCGATCCGCTCCTGGTAGAAGAAGATGCCCCGACCACCGTCGATGAACGTGGCGATCGCGCAGAGCAGCAGCACCGGGCTCAGCAGGATGAGCGCCAGGGTGGCGACGAGGACGTCGGAGGCACGCTTGATGGCCCAGCGCGGACCGGACAGGGTCGTGTCGCCGATCTTGGCGATCGGGATGGCGCCGATGTGGTCGGGGTAGCCCGCCTGGGACCGGGACCCCCACAGGCGCGGCACCACCCAGAGGTCGCAGCGCGAGGTGTTGGGCTGGAGCAGGGTCGCGATCAGCGTGGACTCCGTGCAGTCCGGGTCGGCGATGACCAGGACGTCGCAGTTCAGCAGCCGGACCAGTTGTTCGACGTTGTCGAGGGTGCCGAGCAGCGGAACCGCGCCCGGGTCCTGACGGGATGCGGCGTCGACGCAGCCGACGAAGCGCAGGCCGTACTGGGGGTAGCGCCGCAGCAGCCGGGCCAGCTCCACGCCGATCGGGCCGCTGCCGATGATGATGGCGTTGTGCTCCACCCACCGCCGCCGACGCGCGACGATCGTCAACTTGCGGCTGAACGCACGACCGGCGATCACCAGCGCCGCGGAGAGCGCGACCCCGCGCATGAAGCTCGTCACGTACTCCACCGAGGCGTGCCGTTCGGCCGCGATGATGGCCACCACCGCGGCCGAGGCCAGCAACCGCCCGCAGAGGATCGGCAGTTCGTCGAGGATGCTGACGTGCCGGCGGGCCCGGTAGAGCCCACCCGCCGCGAAGATCGCCACCGTGAGGGCGGCGTTGGCGAGCGTCCCGCGCCAGTAGTTCTGGGTCAGCAGCAACGGAGTCAGCAGCGCCACGACATCGACGGGCGCCGTCATCATCCAGGCGCGCAGGAAACGAGTGCCGGTCGAGGCCTTGGAGCTGGCGTAGGGCAGCACCGCGGTCGTGTCGAGACCGGGGACCATCGCTGCCTTCACCGCTGGGTCGGGCCGCTCGACCCGCGGCATGGCGGCAACGGTCGGCGCGTCGTTCGCCGGCTCGCCCTCCGTGGCCACCGACTGCTGTGGAGCCGACTGTTGCTGCGGCACCACCGCCTGCTGCGCGCCGCCTTCAGGCGTGCTCGAATAACTGACCGCCGAATGGCGTGACATGATCGATTCCTCCCCCGTGACTACCCTCGGCCTTACATGTCGCGCCTTCGGGCGATCGCAGGATATGAGCCGCTCAGCTGCGCCGCCAGAGCCGGATGGACAATTGGAAGCCCTACTTACCGGCGGCCAGGATCTCCGGCACGGCGTCGCGTCGGACCGCACCGTAGAAGGACTTGGCCTTCTCGGTGTTGGCGAAGACGACGCTCTCGCTGCCGACCCGGCCGGTGCCCTTCGTCGGGCTGGTCAGGAAGGTCATGTTGCCGCCGCGCAGGTTGCGCAGGTCGGTCGCCATGTCCAGCAGGGACATCTTCTCGTCGACCGAGACCGCGCTTGACGAGGCCTTCACGAACGAGTTGAGCCGGCCCGGGTTGGTGAGGATGCCACCGGAGGCCGCCTTGTCCATGATTGCCCTGATGACCTGCTGCTGGTGCCGGATGCGGGCGAAGTCGCCGTCGGCGAACTGCTTACGCTGCCGGGAATAGTCGAGTGCGGCCTCGCCGTCCATCCGCTGCATGCCCTGCTTGAAGTTGCGGAACGGCGGGTGGATCGAGGTGAACGACTTCTCCGAGTCGATATCGACGCCGCCCAGTGCGTCGATGATCTCGACGAATCCGGCGAAGTCAATGATCATGACGTGGTCGATGCGGACGTCGGTGAACTTCTCCACGGTCTGCACCATCAGCGGCACGCCGCCCCAGGCGTACGCAGCGTTGATCTTGGCATCCCGGCCGCCGTTGTTGCCGTCCTTGGAACGCGGCACCGGCACCCAGGTGTCGCGGGGGATCGAGACGAGCTGGGCGCTGGATCGATCCTTTGGAATGTGAGCCAGGATGATGCTGTCGGTACGCGAACCGGTCGTGCCCTCCGGATCACGGGAATCGCTACCCAGAATCAGCATGTTGAGAGCGCCCTTGACCGCAGCCTGCGGACGACCCTCCTCGGGAACGTCGGCGAACGCGTCGACCCGGTCGATCCCGGAATTGATCGAACGGAAGTAGAGCCCGCCCGCGATGAGACCGCCACCGCCGAGCAACGCCATCACCAGAAAGGTGATCAGGGCGACCTTCTGCCACCGGGGGCGGCGACGCCGCGATCGGGGCGCCTCAGTCGGCTCGGGCGGCGACTGCTGGTCGAAGAACTGGGTCTGAGGTTCCACGTACTCCTGGCGATACTGCATGCCGCGATGCTACTGATTCCGGGTTACCAGCATGTACCCCCGTCTGGTCCATCCGGCTGCACATCCTGGCTAAACGGCTTTTTCCACCAACCATTGCCTGAACCTGATATGAAGCAGCGGTGGACGCCACGCAGTTGCGCCGAGCCATCGCCCGTACTCCACTCGCACCCGTCGCCGCATTCCCCAAGCGGCTCGCCCGGGTCGCCCGCCACGACGCCAAGGTGCTGCGCGCCTCGGCCCGGTGGCTCGTCACCTCCCGTGAACATCACAACTACACCTACGAGCTGACCACGCTGAGCCGTCACCACCTGACCTGGTTCGTCAGCGTCGTCTGCGACATCCCGGTCCAACAGGTCCGTGGCTACGTCGCCGAGATCGAGTCCGACGACGTGCTGCGGCACCACATCGAGCAGGCCACCGCCACCGCGGCCCGCCGCGGTCTCGCCGACAGGAAGGTCCGCTACGCCAGACGTGTCGGCTGGTACGCGATCGTCCGGGCCACCAAACCCGCCCACGTGGTGGAGACCGGCGTGGACAAGGGGTTGGGCACCTGTGTCCTGGCGTCCGCCCTGCTGCGCAACGCGCAGGAGGGGCACCCGGGCCGGGTCACCTCGCTGGACATCAACCCCGAGGCCGGCTACCTCGCCCGGGTGGCACCGTGGTCGGAGGTCGTCGACCTGGTGATCGGTGACTCCATCGCCTCGATCGGCGCGCTGGACCGCCCGGTCGACCTGTTCCTGCACGACAGCGACCACAGCCGGGCCCACGAGAAGCGTGAGTTCGACGCCGTGGAGGCCAAGCTCGCCCCGGGCGCGATCCTGCTCACCGACAACGTCACAAGCACCAACGTCCTCGCCGAGCAGGCCGAACGCACCGGGCGGCGGTTCCTCGCCTACCGGGAGAGCCCAGCCAACCACTGGTATCCGGGCGACGGGATCGGCGTGGCATGGTAGCCGGGTGCGGCTGACCTCGATTCACACGTACCCCATCAAGGGCTGCCACCGGCTCGACCACGACGGCGCGTTCGTGCACCCCTGGGGCCTGGCCGGCGACCGGCGCTGGATGGTCGTCGACGCCGACGGCGTCGGCGTCACCCAACGGGACACCACCCGGCTCGTCGGCCTGTGCGCCGACGTGCGCCCCGGCGGCCTGTCGCTGCGCGCCGACGGGCAGCCCGACCTCGACGTGCCCGAGCCGGCCGGCGGCGAACCGGTAGCGGTGCGCACCTTCCGCAGCCGCGCGTTCCCGGTCCCCGCGCTGGCCGCCGGCCAACCGGCCGACGACTGGCTCGGCGCGCTGCTCGGCCGACAGGTCCGGCTGGTCTGGCTGGCCCAGCCCACCCGCCACCTGGCCGCCGGGACCCGCGACCACGACACCGGGGACCAGGTCAGCTTCGCCGACGCCTACCCGCTGCTGCTGGCGAACGCCGCGTCCCTCGACGTCCTCAACGACTGGCTGGCCGAGGTGGGGGAGGAGCCTGTGCCGATGACCCGGTTCCGACCCAACCTGGTGGTCGGCGGCGCGCCCGCCTGGGCCGAGGACGAGTGGGTCGGCCGGCCACTGCGCGTCGGTGACCGGATGTTCCGCGCCGCCGGGCCGTGCGGCCGCTGCGTGGTGACCACCACCGACCAGGAGACCGGGGTACGCACCAGAGAGCCGCTGCGCACCCTCGGACGGCACCGCAACATCGGGCAGAAACTCCTCTTCGGACTGAATCTGGTCCCGCTCGACAGTGGACCCCTGGCGGTGGGCGCCCCGGTCGTCGTCGCACCCTGACCGCGGTCGGCACCTCTCAGTCACCGTCCGTCGACACTGTCTTAGCTTTGGCTTAGCCCGCTTGTCCGCACACGCCCAGGTCCGGCAGCATCGCCGTCGTGACGGACGGAAGCACGGTCGACATCGCCATCGACCTGGACCATCCGCCGGAGGACCGGCCCGCGCCGCCGTCCGGGGCGAAGCCCTGGCTGGTCGCCGCCGGCGTCACCGTCCTCGCGGCGGCGCTCGGGCTCACCCTCACCCTGCGCTCCGGCTCCACACCGGCCTGCGCCGCCGGTCGGACACTCGCCGCCGCCCCGCCCACCGGCACCGCCACCCACACGGGCAAGGCGACCTTCTACGACTCCAAGGGCGCCGGCGGCAACTGCTCCAACCCGGCCGCCCCGGCCAACCGGCTCTACGTCGCGCTCGGCCCGACGGAATACTCGACCGGTGCCGCCTGCGGCGGTTTCCTCGACGTCGTCGGCCCGAAGGGCACCGTCCGGGTGCTCATCATGGACCAGTGCCCGGAGTGCGAACCCGGCCACCTCGACCTGTCCCGCGAGGCGTTCGCCCGGATCGCCGACCCGGTCCAGGGCCTCGTCCCGGTCACCTACCGCGCGGTGGTCAACCCGCCGCTGCCCGGACCACTCACCTTCCGGATCAAGGAGGGCGCGTCGCAGTGGTGGTTCGCCGTCCGCGTCGGCAACCACGGCAACCCACTGCGGTCCGTCGAGGTACGGCAGGGTGACAGCGGCCCCTGGCAGTCGGCCGCCCGGCAGGACTACAACTACTGGCTGATCGCCTCCGGCGCCGGGCCGGGCCCGTTCAACCTCCGGGTCAGCGACGTGTACGGCAAGCGCGTCACCGTCAGCGGCATCCGGATGGCACCGGGCCAGGTGCAGAACAGCACGGTCCGGATGTACGCACCCGGCGGCGGGCCGACCCCGCGCCCGTCCGCGTCGACCCGTCCGCCGAGCAAGAGACCGGCGGTCACGCCGACGCCCGCTCGTCGGCAGGTCGAGGTGGCGCAGACGAGCGCGCCGGCCACCGAGGCGCCGACCAGCAGCTCGGCCCGGGCGAACGCCCGGTGGTGCGAGGGCTGACGCTCAGTCGACGACAGTCAGGTCGAGCCACATCAGAACCTCGTCCCGGTCGTCATCGGGGGCCAACCGCAACGCGCCCGGCAACCGGCCGACCTCCCGGAAACCCAGGCGCCCGTAGAACTTGTCCAACCCCAGACCGTCGCGCACCGTGACGTGCAGCGCCTCAAGGCCGAACGTCCGGCCCAGCCGGGCAGCCTCCACCATCAGTGCCGAGCCGTGGCCGGTGCCCTGGGTGTCCGGGTGGACCATCACCCGCTTCAGCACACGCCAGTGCGCCGTGAGCGGGAAGCGGTTGTCGCTGAAGATCAGCATGCCGACCAGCCGGCCCCCGGAGTAGGCGACAAGCAGCCGGTCCGGTCCGTCGGTGATGCCGGCGAAGGTCGGACCGGCGGTGACCTGCACGTCGGCGGTGCTGACCGGCGGTACGAAGCCGACCGCGCCGCCGGCGTTGCTGACGTCCACCCAGAGGTCGACGATCTCGGCACGCAGCCGCGGGGTCAGGTCGGGGTCGAGGACGAAGCGCAGACTCACGCTGGCCATCCTGCCCGCACGACGACGTCCGCAGCCCTCGACAGTGACGCGCCCGACAGCCGCCGTGCCGCCCAGCAGGTGGTGTTCTTGACCTGTGCGGGAGAGGGGATTCGAACCCCCACATCCTTCCGGATACAGGTTCCTAAGACCTGCGCGGCTGCCGTTACGCCACTCCCGCCAACTCCCTGAGTCTAGAGCGTCTGGCTCCGACGGTGTTGAGCCCGGCCTCCCTGAGAATGGTCGAGATCGTGCCGTGACCAACTCTGCACGCCCCGACCGGCAGACCGCGAAGGATGGCGGACAGCCGCTTCGGCCCGGCATCCGGATGCGCCAGCGCCTGTTCTATCACCGCGTCCCGACGAGCCCTCGAACGCCAACTGCGGTTCGGGCGTGGCCGCAACACGCCGTCCTGCTCCAGCCGTCGCCGGACCTTGTGTAGATACGCCGGGGTCCAGCCCAACTGCCGTGCCGCCTCCACGGCCGTCACCTGCTGGGCGTCGATCCGACCGAACAGGTCGACGATCTTTGGGCCACGATCGCGGCCAGCCACCCCGTCGTAGCGTTCCTCCCCATCGGTCGGTATCGCCAGGTCGGGGAGATCGAAGGCCCGCTTCCGTCGCCCCGCGTAGGTGGCCGTCTGGCTGTGGCAGTTCGGGCAGAGGATCCGCAGGTTCGGTGGCCGGTTGTCGAGGAAGTCACCGTTGATGTGGTCGACGTGCAGGACGAGCGGGCCGCCTCGCCACACCGGCCCGACCCCACAACCCTCGCACTCCTCCGGCACGCCGATCGTGCCCAGCGCCCACTTCAACCGTGTGCCGGGCGTCCGGCGGGAGCCGTCCGGCAGCACGACCAGGAGCTGTGCGGACGTGATGCGCCGTTCGCCGCGCCGCCCCTTGTTGTGTGCCTGCCTGGTGAAGTGCGACGTGTCGATGCCGAACCTCTTGAGCTGACGGCTGATGTGCGCGTGCGAGCCGCCGCTGACGCGTACGCCGAGCAACCGCATCACGTCGGTGACGTTGCGCGCGGCGGCGGCCGCGGTGGCGAGCACCTCGGGGGTGTATTTGTATCGGGCCATTCACGGAAAGTAATGGCCGAATGTGACAGTCAGTCCAGGCCGAGGTCGCGACGGAGCTTGGCGACGTGCCCGGTGGCCTTGACGTTGTAGAGCGCCCGCTCGATCTTGCCGTCGGCGTCGATCACGAACGTCGAGCGGATCACGCCGGTGACGGTCTTGCCGTACAGCTGCTTCTCGCCGTACGCGCCGTAGGCGACAAGCACCGCCTTGTCCGGGTCCGACACCAGCGGGAAGGTGATCGCGTCGCGCTCTCGGAACTTCGCCAGCTTCTCCGGCTTGTCCGGGGAGATGCCGACGACCTCGTAGCCGGCGGCCTGGAGTGAGGCGAGCGAGTCGCGGAAGTCGCAGGCCTGCTTGGTGCAGCCGGGGGTCATCGCGGCCGGGTAGGCGTAGAGGACGACCTTGCGGCCGCGCAGGTCGGCGAGGGAGAGCTGGTCGCCGGTGTCGGTGCCGAGGGTGAAGTCGGGCGCGGGGTCACCGGGGGAGAGGCGGTCGGGCGCGGTCATGGCCCGACCTTACCGCCGCGTCTGCAGGTGCCGTCGCCGCTGGTGCCTTCGGCTCGTCACCTGCGGGAAAGGTGATCATCACCTCCCGTTGTTGCCAGACTATGGCAACAACGGGACCCGGGAAATAGGCTGAGCCTCGCCGGCCCGGTCCGGGCCCGCTGACGCGTGGGAGGTCGCGTGGAGACACTGGCGATGCACATCTCGAACGGGATCATCGACGGTCCCGTGGCAGCGATCTTCGCTGCCCTCGCTCTTGCCGCGCTGACCGCCTGCGTCCTGCGCGGTCGGCGTGACCTGGACGACCGGCTGGCCCCGATGGCCGGCCTGGTGGCGGCGTTCATCTTCGCGGTCCAGATGCTCAACTTCCCGATCTTCACGGCCGGTGTCAGCGGCCACCTGCTCGGTGGTGCGCTCGCCGCCATGCTCGTCGGCCCGTGGGTGGGCGCGCTCTGCGTGTCGGTGGTGCTCGTCGTACAGGCACTGATCTTCGGCGACGGCGGCGTGGCGATGCTCGGCCTCAACATCACGAACATGGCGCTGCTCGGCACCGCCGCGGCGTACGTGCTGATCGCGCTGCTCCTGCGGGTGCTGCCCCGCACGCCCGCAGGTCTGGCCGTGACCGCCTTCGTCGCGGCCATGCTGAGCGTGGTGGTCGCGTCGCAGGGCTTCATCCTGGAGTACTGGCTCGGCGGCACCACCGACCTGGGCAGCAACCTGACCGGCCTGGCCGGCACGATGGCCGGCACCCACCTGCTGATCGGCATCGGCGAGGGCCTGATCACCGCGACCACGGTGCTGACCGTCGCCAAGGTGCGCCCCGATCTGGTGTACGCGCTGCGTTCCCTGCGTACGCCCACCACCCCCGCTGTCCCGGTCGCCGGAGGTGTCCGATGAAGAACCGCTCCTGGGCCTTCCTGGCCGGTGGCCTGCTTGTCGCCCTGCTGCTCGCCGGTGTGGTGAGCAACTACGCCTCGTCCCACCCGGACGGGCTGGACTCGTCCCTGCTCAAGGGCTGCACCGTCGACGCCGACGACACCATCGTCGCCGGCAGTTGCCCGGCGCAGCAGGCGAAGGACCACGAGCTGGGGGACAGCCCGCTTGCCGACTACGGCGTACGGGGTGTCACGAACAGCTTCGTCTCCACCGGCCTGTCCGGGGTGCTCGGCGTGTTGGTCACCTTCGCGATCGGGGCTGGCGGTTTCTGGCTGCTGCGTCGTCGAGGCGGCACGCCGGCCGACGGTGACGCGTCGACGACCACCGAGGGCGACGCCACGGCGGCCCGCGCCACAGCAACGAACTGAGCAGGAGGCACGCGGATGGGAGCCGGTCACCGGCACGTGCTGTACCGCGAGTCGGCCTCGCCGGTGCACCGGCTCCCGCCCGAGGTCAAGATCGTGGCGATGGTGGTCTTCACCCTCGCCGTGGTGGCCACCCCGCGCGAGGCGTTCTGGGCCTTCGGCGCGTACGCCGTGCTGGTCGCGCTGGTGGCGGCGCTGGCCCGGGTGGGACCACGGTGGTTGCTCAGCCGAGCATTGATCGAGCTGCCGTTCGTGCTGTTCGCCGTCGCCCTGCCGTTCCTCGGCAGTGGCGACCGGGTCGAGGTGCTGGGCCTGTGGCTGTCCGAGGACGGGTTGCACGGCGCGTGGAACATCCTGGCCAAGGGCACCCTCGGTGTGCTCGCCTCGCTGCTGCTCGCCGCGACCACCACCACCCGGGACCTGATCGTGGGGCTGGACCGGCTGCACTGCCCGCAGGTGCTCACCCAGATCGCCACGTTCATGCTGCGCTACCTGGACGTGCTCGTCGGCGAGGCGCGGCGGATGCGGGTCGCCCGGATCTCCCGGGGCGACGACCCGCGTTTCCTGTGGCAGTTGCGCGGCTTCGCCGCCGGGATCGGGGCGTTGTTCCTGCGCGCCTTCGAACGCGGCGAGCGGGTCTATCTGGCGATGCTGTCCCGGGGTTACACCGGGCGGATGCCCGCCGTGTGGCAGGGCGAGGGCGCGGCGAGCGTCGGCCAGTGGCTGGTCGCGGCCACCGTGCCGGTGGTGGCGGCCTCCATCGCCGCCACCGCCGTCGTGCTGTCATGATCGGTGTCGTGCAGACCGCTGTCTCGCTCGACGTTCGGGGCGTTCGCTACGCGTACCCGGACGGGCACGTCGCCCTTCAGGGGGTCGACCTGACCGTGCCGCGCGGCGACCGGGTGGCGCTGCTCGGCCCCAACGGCGCCGGCAAGACCACGCTGGTGCTGCACCTCAACGGCATCCTCGCCCCCACCGAGGGCAGCGTGAGCGTGGGCGGGCTGACGGTCACGCCGGATCGGGCCACCCTCGCCGAGGTACGCCGCCGGGTGGGCATCGTCTTCCAGGACCCGGACGACCAGTTGTTCCTGCCCACCGTGGCGGAGGACGTGGCGTTCGGGCCGGCAAACCTCGGTCTGCGCGGGGCCGAGCTGGCCGCCCGGGTGGACGAGGCGCTCGCGGCGGTGGGGATGGGTGAGCACCGCGACCGGGCCCCGCAGCACCTGTCGTTCGGGCAGCGCCGCCGGGTGGCGGTCGCCACCGTGCTCGCCATGCACCCCGAGATCCTGGTGCTCGACGAGCCGTCGTCGAACCTCGACCCGGCAGCCCGGCGGGAGCTCGCCGAGATCCTGCGCGGCCTACCGGTGACCCTGCTGATGGTCACGCACGACCTGCCGTACGCGGCGGAGCTGTGCGAGCGCTCGGTGATCCTGGACAGCGGCCGGATCGTCGCCGACGCCCCCACCCGCACCCTGCTCAACGACGCCCCCCTGCTGGCGAAGCACCGCCTGGAACTCCCCCAAGGCTTCACCCCCAACCCCTAACCCCTACCCCCTCCCGGCCCCCGCGCCCGCGCCCCTCCACCCGCCCGCCCGCCGATCTTGCACTTTCTGTCCCCGCCTATACCGCGAATGCCGCATATCCCCAACACAAAGTGCAAGATCGCGGGGTCGCGCCGCGCCGCGCCGCGCCGGGCCGGGCCGCGCCGGGGCGCGC
>NZ_JBSGIV010000054.1:0-51078 GCF_053605225.1 Micromonospora sp. NPDC003944 | reverse complement strand
CGGCCAGATCTTGCATGAGTCACTCGTCGATCACCGACGTCGAACCCTACCGATGCCAACCTCCCGGAACCGGCCCACCTATAGAAGCGTCGCCGGGGCGGTCGGCCTGGCCTGCGTCGATCATGGAGTTGTGGTGCCTCGCATAAGGGGCGTACACGGAGCTTTCGCCCACCACAACTCCAAGATCGACGGGGCGGGGGGCGTGGGCGAGGGCAGGACGGGGCGGGGGCGGGGGGTTTGGGGTTAGTGGGGGTGGGGGGTTTTCTGGCGGCGTTGGGTGGGGAAGGTTGGGGTTGGCTGGGTGGGGATCAGCTTGGTGGGGAGTCCGGTGACTGTGGCGTCGCCGGTGCGGTTGACCGTGACGGTCACCGGGGTGTTGGCCACGCGGAGGCCGTCGACGGCTACGGCACCGAATTCCGCTCCCGCCAGGGGTGCGAGTCGGACCGTGCCGCCCGGCACATCCGGGTAGAGGCCCGTGGCGGCCTGGAGCAGCAGCACGGCACCCGTCGCGGCCCAGGCCTGCGGTCGGCACGAAGCCGGGTACGGCACCGGGCGGCCCAGCAGTGACCTGTCGTCCCCGCCGTACAGCTCGGGCATCCGGTAGTCGAACGCCTCGGCCGCGCTGAGCAGCCCGTCGGCCAGCCCGAGTGCCGCCTCGCGGTGCCCGGCGCGGGCCAGCCCACCGAGCACGATCGCGGTGTCGTGGGTCCAGATGGAGCCACAGTGGTACGACAGCGGGCTGAAGCCGGCGTCGTCGCTGGACATGGTGCGTAGCCCGAACCCGGCGGCCATGGTGTCGGTGGTGAGCAGGTGCGCGACCTGGGCTTCCTCGTCCCGGTCGAGCAGGCCGGTGCCGAGCAGGTGGCCGATGTTGCTGGTCAGCGAGTCGACGGGACGCTTGTCGCGGTCGAGGGCGAGCGCGGGCTGCGGGCCGTACCGGCCGTCCACCCAGAAACTGTCCCGGAAGCGGCGGACCAGCCCGGCGGCGTGCTCGCGCCAGCGGTCGGCGTCCGGGCGGCCGAAGGCGTCCAGCAGGGCGGCGCCGTTCACGGCTGCCTCGTGTGCGTACCCCTGCACCTCGGCCAGCACGATCGGCGCGGTGGCCAGGGTGCCGTCGCGGAATCGGACGGCGTCGCCGGAGTCCTTCCAGCCCTGGTTCGACAGCCCGTGCCCGGTGGTGTCGACGTACTCGACGAGGCCGTCGCCGTCCGGGTCGGCGTGCTCACCGAGCCAGCGCAGCGCCGCCTCCAGGTGCGGCAGGAGGGGCTCGACCTGCTCGGCGGGCATGCCCCAGCGCCACGCGTCGTGCAGCAGGTTGACCCAGAGCATCGTGGCGTCGACGGTGCCGTAGTACGCCGGCGGCAGGCGCAGGCCGTTGCCGGGCACCGAGAACTCGTGTCGGCGCAGCTCGTGCAGGATCTTGCCGGGGGCTTCGCCGGTCGCCGGGTCGAGCCTGGTGCCCTGCCGGCGGGCGAGGACGCGCAGGGTGCCGGCGGCCAGGTCGGTGCCGAGCGGCAGCATCATCCGGGCGGCCCAGAGGCTGTCCCGGCCGAACAGGGTGAGGAACCAGGGCACCCCGGCGGCGAGGAACACGTCTTCAGGTGCGCCGGTCTCGGCCAGCCGGAGGCTGCGCAGGTCGTCGAGGCTGCGGTCCAGCAGTCGGACCAGGCGCCGGTCGTCGGCGGTCACCTCGGGCCGGGACCACTCCGGCGCGCCGGCCGGGCCGACGACGACGGCGTGCGGGTCCTCGACTGTCAGCTGCCAGCGCACCACGGTCTCGCCGCCGGGTGGCAGGTCGACCGGCCACGCCAGCCGTGGTGCGGTGGCCCGCTCGGCGTCGGCCAGCACGTCCGCGTCGGACGCGGTGACGGTGACGGTGATTCCCGCTCCCGACCAGGTGAGCACGCCCGGCCGGCCGGTCTTGGCCTCCAGCGCGGGGACGGCGCCACCGGACTTGACGGTCTCGATGGGTGCCAGGTCGCAGCCGAGGTCGACGGTGACGGTGGCGCGTACGTCGACAGTGGCGGTGGAGACGATCCGCAGCTCTTCGGTGAGGCCGTTGCTAGTGGCCCGGCGCAGACGGTCGACGCGGACGGTCGGGTCGGGGGTGGGGTCGCCGAGCCAGCGGGCCAGACCGACGAAGCGTGCACCGTGTGGGCCATCGTCGCCGCGGGTCAGCCCTTCGAGTTCCCGTTCGTCGACCCGCAGCTCGGCGCGGGAGAGCACCCGGGCGTCGGCGTGGAAGACGCCCTGGACGCCGGTCGGGCGGATCTGCCCGGTCGCGTCCCCAAGCGCGCTGGTCGGGGCGAAGACCACCCCTACCAACTCGTGCAGGAGGGGTTGCAGCTGGCGTTCGATCACGGTGTGGCTCCAGATCCTCGGGGTGCGGGGCGGCCATCTTGACAACGCGCCCCTGGCGGTGCAAAGTGCGAAACATTCCAGAAACTTGAACGATCCAATCCTGCCTTATCCAAATTGGATCGTTCAAGATGGCGAGAGGGATTAAGTGGCCGAAAAGGTGACCATCGCGACGGTGGCCCGGCACGCCCGAGTCAGCCGGCAGACCGTGTCCAACGTCCTCAACAGCCCGCACATCGTGCGGCAGGAGACCCGTCAGCGGGTCCAGGACGCGATCAACGCGCTCGGCTACCGGGCCAACCAGGCCGCCCGACAGATGCGCACCGGCCGGTCCCGCCTCATCGCCGCCCGCATCGACCCGACCCGCGACGGCATCAACGGATCCGTGCTCGACCGCTTCCTGCACGGCCTCACCGAGACCGCCGACGCCGCCGGCTACCGGGTGCTGCTCTACACCGCCACCGACGACGACCGGGAGATCGCCACCTACGGTGACCTGCTCGGCACCTACGAGTTGGACGCGTTCGTGCTTGTGGGCACCAAGTACGGCGACCCGCGTACCGAATGGCTCGCCGACCGGGACGTACCGTTCGTGACCTTCGGCCGCCCGTGGGACGCGCTCGACGCGCACCCCTGGGTGGACGTGGATGGCGCCGCCGGCACCGCCCAGGCCACCCGACGCCTGCTCGACGCCGGCCACCGGCGGATCGCCTTCATCGGCTGGCCGGACGGCTCCGGGGTCGGCGACGACCGGCGGGCCGGCTGGCGTGACGCGCTACGCGCGGCCGACGTCGACCCGAGCGGGCTGCACCGGGAGACCGAGGACGGCATTGCCGAGGGCGAACGTCTGATGCGTGACCTGCTCGACGCCGTGGCACCGACAGCCGTGGTCTGCGCCAGCGACTCGCTCGCCCTCGGCGCCCTCCAGGCGATCCGCGGCATCGACCAGAGCGTGTCGGTGATCGGCTTCGACGACACACCGGTGGCCGCCGCGGTCGGGCTGACGAGCGTCAGCCAACCGCTCGGCGAGGCCGCCGCCCGCTGCGTGGACCTGCTCACCGGGGTCCTCGACGGCGACCACGAGACCCCCGACCCCGTGCTGCTCCAGCCCTCGCTGGCGTTGCGGCACACCGCGTAGTTCCACCCCGCGTAGTCCCACCCCCCACCAGGAGAAACCATGGCACCCCGAACAATCACCCGGGCAGCGGTGGCCGGCCTCGCCGCCGTCGCCCTCCTCGGCTCCGCGGCCTGCGGCAGCGGCTTCGACGACTCGTCCGGCGACACCGCCCAGTCCAGCGGGCCGGCAAGCCTGCAGATCCTGATCGGCTCCTCCGGCGACGCCGAGACCAAGGCGGTGCAGGACGCCGCCGCGAAGTGGGCCGGCAGCTCCGGCAACACCGCGACGGTCACCCCGGCGCAGGACCTCACCCAGCAGCTCGGGCAGGCGCTGGCCGGTGGCACCCCGCCGGACGTCTTCTACGTGGACGCGGCCCAGTTCGCCAACTACGCGAGCGTCGGCGCCCTCGAGCCGTACGGCGACAAGGTCAGCAACTCGGGCGACTTCTACGAGAGCCTGCGCACCGCCTTCACGTACGACGGCAAGCTCTACTGCGCGCCCAAGGACTTCTCCACCCTGGCCCTGCAGATCAACACCGACCTCTGGGCCAAGGCCGGGCTGACCGACGCCGACGTGCCGACGACCTGGGACCAGCTCACCGCGGTCGCCCAGAAGATCAAGGCCAAGGGGCAGGTCCCGCTGGCCCTCGGCGACACCCGGGACCGGATCGGCGCCTTCATGGTGCAGAACGGTGGCTGGTTGACCAGCAAGGACGGCAAGCAGCCCACTGCCGACACCCCGGAGAACCTGGCCGCCCTCCAGTACGTCAAGACGATGCTCAGCACCGGGCTGGCCAAGTACCCGAAGCAGCTCGACGCCGGCTGGTCCGGTGAGGCGTTCGGCAAGGGCAAGGCCGTGATGACCATCGAGGGCAACTGGATCAAGGGTGCCCTGCAGAACGACTTCCCGACCGTGAAGTACAAGGTCGTGGCGTTGCCGGCCGGCCCGAAGGGCCAGGGCACCCTCTCCTTCACCCAGTGCTGGGGCATCGCCGCCAAGAGCAAGTACAAGGACCAGGCGATCAAGCTCGTCGAGGCCCTGACGAGCGGTGAGCAGCAGATGACCTTCGCGAAGGCGTTCGGCGTCATGCCGTCCCGCCAGTCGGCGGGCGAGCAGTACACCGCAGCCTTCCCGGCCGACAAGCCGTTCATCGACGGCGCCGCGTACGCCCAGGGCCCGGTGAACGCTCCGAAGATGGACAGCGTCCTCAAGGACCTCGACACCGGTCTTCAGGGGCTGGCCAACGGTGACCCGAAGACGGTCCTGCAGAACTTCGACAAGAACGCCAAGGCAGCGCTCGGCGGCAGCTGAGGTGACGGTGAGGGCCCCGGCGATCACCGGGGCCCTCACCGCACGTCGGCCTGAGAAGAGAAGGGAGGGAAGATGGCAACCGAGACACTGACCGCCGTGGCGACCACGGGCGGGGCCGGCCCCCGCCGACGCAGGGGCGGCATCCGGAGCAACGAGAACCTCGCCGGATGGCTCTTCGTCGCGCCGGTGATCGTCATTCTGGGGCTGTTCCTGCTGCTGCCGATCCTGATGGCGCTCTGGGTCAGCCTGACCGACTGGAACGGCCAGGGCAGCCCGTTCACCGGCGACGTCCCGTTCGTCGGCGCGCACAACTACACGCAGTTGTTCACCGAGGACGGGCTGGCGCGCCGCGACTTCATGACGAGCATCCGCAACAACATCTACTACGTGGCGATCGTGGTGCCGGCGCAGACGCTGCTGGCGCTCGGACTGGCGCTCGTCGTCAACAACCGGATGCTCAAGGGCAAGAGCTTCTTCCGCAGCGCCTTCTACTTCCCCTCGGTGACCAGTTCCGTCGCGATAAGCGTGGTGTTCCTGTTCCTCTTCGCCAACTCCGGCGCGGTGAACGCGCTGCTCGGCTTCTTCGGCATCGACGGCCCGGAGTGGTTCGCCGACTCCCGGGGCGTGCTGCACCTGCTGTTCGGCGCGGTCGGTGTGGACTCGCCGCCGGCGGCGCTCACCGACGGTGGCCCGTTCGGGCTGACCTGGTGGGACTGGCTGGCCGGCCCGAGCGTGGCGATGATATCGATCATCACGCTCGTCGTCTGGACCACCTCCGGCACCTTCATGCTGATGTTCCTGGCCGGCCTGCAGAACGTGCCGGTCACGCTCGACGAGGCGAGCACCCTCGACGGCGCGTCCCGCTGGCAGCGCTTCCGGTACGTCACCCTGCCGATGATCAGGCCCACCACCTTCCTGGTGCTCACCCTGGGCATGATCGGCTCCTGGCAGGTCTTCGACCAGGTGTACGTGATGAGCCAGGGCGACCCGGCCAAGACCACCCTCACCCCGGCGTACCTGTCGTACCGGACCGCCTTCCGGGACTTCGACTACGGCTCCGGCGCGGCGATCTCGTTCGTCCTGTTCCTGATCATCATCGTGCTCACACTCATCCAGCGCCGGGCGCTGGCCGAGCGGGACACCGACCGGCCGCGGCGCGGCTGGCGGCGTCGGCGCGTACCGGAGAGGTCCTGAGATGGCCGTGCTCACCGACCGCCCGGCGGCGACGCCCGCGCGGCGCGACCACCGCGCGGCCCGCACCCTGGCCACCCGTTTCCTGGGGTACGCCACACTCGTCTTCTTCGGGCTGGTGTTCCTCTACCCGTTCGTCATCCAGATCGGCAACGCGCTCAAGACCGAGCCGGACGCGGCGGCGAACCCGCTGTCACCGTTCCCGGACCCGCTCACCCTTGCCGGCTTCGAACGGATCTTCGCCGGCACCAACTTCCCGCTGTGGCTGGGCAACTCGCTGCTGGTGACGGTGCTTGTCACCCTCGGCCGGGTGTTCTTCGACTCGCTCGCCGGGTACGCGCTCGCCCGGCTGCGCTTCCGGGGTCGCGGCGGGCTGTTCGCCGCGGTCATCGCGGTGATGGCGGTGCCCGGGGTGGTGCTGCTGATCCCGAAGTTCCTGGTGCTCAACCAGTTGGGCCTCTACAACAGCTACGCCGGTCTGGTGGTGCCGTTGCTCGCCGACGCGGCGGGCGTGTTCATCATGAAGCAGTTCTTCGAGTCGATCCCGGTGAGTGTCGAGGAGGCCGCCCGGATCGACGGGGCGAGCATCTTCCGCACCTTCTGGTCGGTGGTGCTGCCGATGGCGAAACCGGCACTGATCACCCTGACCATCCTGTCGTTCCAGGGCTCCTGGAACGAGTTCCCGCACAGCCTCGTGTCGGTGCAGGACCCGGACCTGTTCACCCTGCCGCGCGGCCTGGCCGACCTGGTCAGCGGCTCGCTCGGCAAGGGCACCCAGTACCCGCTCAAACTCGGCGCCGCGCTGCTGGCCACCATCCCGGTGGCGATCATCTTCGTGGTGTTCCAGCGGTACTTCGTCCGCGACGCCAACGACGGCTCCGACAAGGGCTGACCCGGCCGGGTCACTCGCCGGGGCGGTCCTCGGCGAGTGGCTCGGTCGGCACCGCCACGTGCAGGCGCACCTGAGGCACCAGCATGTCGTCGACGTCGAGCGCCCGGGCCGCGCCGTCGGGCTCCCAGCCGGTGCTGGTGAGGAACGTGCGGGTTGCCTCGTCACCATCGAACGCCCAGGCCACCGCCCGACTCATGCCGTCCTCCCGCCACAGGTCGACGGCGGCGGCGAGCAGTCGACTACCGTGCCCGCGCCGACCCCAGCGCGGCTCGACGAGCAGGTCCGTCACCGCGGCCACGTCCGGGCCGAGCGCGCCGGCCGGCTCACCCGGGGCGAGGGCCTCGCCGTCGGCCGGGCCGGAGGCGGCGAACCCCACCAGATACGATTGCTCGGCCTGTTCGACGGCGACAAGCACCCGGTGTGCGCCCGAGGGCGGCTCCAGCACCGCGGCGCTCCACCGCCGGGCGAGGAACGCCTCGTCCAGGTTGTCGAGCACATGCCGAGGCAGGATCCGGCGGTACGCGACCCGCCAGGTCGCGAGCTGGATGCGTGCGATCTCGCCGGCGTCCTCGGGACGCGCCGGGCGGACGTACCCGAGAGCCATGGGACGGAAGCCTACGCAGGGCGGGGGAGACGACGGTGGCGCAGGGTGCCAACAGGACGACCGCGCAGGTCGCCGGGGTGGTGGTGCTCGCCGCGGCGGTCACCGGGTTCCTCGCCGTCGCGGCGGTGCGGCACGGCTTCTTCGACCTGAAGGTCTACTACGGCGCGTTGACGTGGTGGGTGCACGACGGCGGGGAGATCTACGACTACCTCAAGCCGAACACCCAGTACGGCTTCACCTACCCGCCGTTCGCCGCCCTGGTCATGCTGCCGATGGCGTACCTGCCGTGGACTGCCGCGATCGTGGTGAGCGTCCTCGCCAGTGTGGTCACCACGACGGTGCTGATCTGGTGGCTCGTCGACCCGATCGCCCGCCGCGCCGGCTGGACTCGGTGGTTCGCCCTCGCCGTGGCGCTCTGCCTGGCCGCCGCGTTCGAGCCGATGCGGGAGACCGTCAACTTCGGCCAGGTCAACACGCTGTTGCTCTTCCTGGTGGCGGTGGACCTGCTGCGGCTGCTGCCGGCCGGCAGCCGGTGGACCGGTGTTGGCATCGGCCTCGCCACGGCGATCAAACTGACCCCCGGCGTGTTCATCGTCTACCTGCTGGTGACCGGGCGCTGGCGGGCGGCGCTCACCGCCAGCGGCGCGGCCGCCGCGGTGACGCTGCTTGCCGCCGCGCTCTTCCCGAACGCGTCCCGGGAGTTCTGGACCGAGGCGCTGTGGAACACCGGGCGGGTGGGCGAGCTGGCGTTCGTCTCCAACCAGTCGCTGCGCGGGGTGGTCGCCCGACTCGACCCGCAGCACCCCAGCACCCTGCTGTGGCTGGTGCTGGTCCTGGGTACCGTCGCGCTCTGGGCCTGGCGGTCCCGGGCCGCCGCGGCCCGCGACGAGGCGACCGGCCTGGCGCTCACCGGCGCCGTGATGTGTCTGGTCAGCCCGGTCACCTGGGTACACCATCTGGTCTGGCTGCTGCCCGCGTTGATCCTGCTCGTCGACAACGCGATGGCCGCGCCGGCCGGCCGCCGACGGCGGGTCCTGCTTGTCGCCGCGACCATCGGGTACGCGCTGCTGATCAGCCGGACCGTCTGGTTCTGGGAGAAGGACTTCACCGGCGTGGACGGCTTCCTGGGCAGCAACGCCTACGTGTGGATCAGTCTGGCGCTGCTGGCCTTCCTGCCGATCCGCCGGTGGCTGACCCCGGCCGGGTCAGCTGTCGAGGCGACCGGCGTACCGCAGCTCGACCAACCCGACAGGCGGGACCCCGCCGGCCAGCGGCACCTGATAGGTCGACAGCTCACCGTCGGGTGACAGGCCGACGCGCTCGCAGAACCGGCGAGCCCGCCGGTTGTCCGCCAACACCCACGCCCGGTACCCGGCCCAGCCCCGCTCGGTGAGGCCGCTCCGGGCGGCGTTCAGCAGCGCGGCGGCGGTCCCGTCGCCCCAGCAGGCCGGCTCCACGTAGAGCGCCACCACCTCGCCGACCGTCGGGTCCAGGTCGTCCCGGTCCTGGTTGCGGCGGTACGGCCCGAAGGTGGTGAAGCCCACGACCACCCCGTCCACCTCACCGAGCAGGGTGGCGAACGGGTGCTCCGGATCGGCGGTACCGACGTCGCGACGGCGCTGCGCCCAGGCCGCCACGTTGAGCCGCCCGAGCACCTCGTCCGGCATGAAGCCCGCGTAGCCGGCCTGCCAGCCGTGCACGTGCACCCGGGCGACCGCCTCGGCGTCGTCCGGCTCCTCCCGACGGATGGTCAGCATTGCACCGTTCTATGCCCCGTTGGTCGTCACGTCCAGCTTCCCGCACCGGCGTCGTACCGATGAATTAAGGTCGCCGACGATGACCGCACCGGAAGCACTCTCGCTCGCCCAGGCCCGCCGCGTGGCGCTCGCCGCCCAGGGCTTCGCCGACCCGGCGCCGACGGGCGTGCCCACCCGCCGGCATCTGCGCCGGGTGTTGGGCCGGGTCGGGTTGATCCAGATGGACTCGGTGAACGTGCTGCAACGGGCGCACTACCTGCCGCTCTACAGTCGGCTCGGGCCCTACCCGACCACGATGCTCGACCGAGCGGCCTACAAACGCCCGCGCGACCTGTTCGAATACTGGGGTCACGAGGCGTCGCTGGTCCCGGTGGAGCTGCACCCGGTGCTGCGCTGGCGGATGGCCCGCGCGCACAGCGAGTCCTGGGGTGGCATGCGGCGGATCGCCCAGGAGCAGCCCGAGCTGGTCGCCTGGGTCCGCGACGAGGTGGCCGCCCGAGGGCCGCTGACCGCCGCCGAGATCGAGCACGACGCGCCGCGCGAGACCGGCAACTGGGGGTGGAACTGGTCGGCGGTCAAGCGCGCGTTGGAGTTCCTGTTCTGGGCCGGCGAGGTGACCGCCGCCGACCGCAGCACCTCCTTCGCCCGCCGCTACGACCTGCCCGAGCGGGTGCTGCCCGCCGCGGTGCTGGCCGCGCCCACCCCCACGGATGCCGAGGCGTACCGCACGCTCGTGGCCCTCGCCGCGCGGTCACTCGGGGTGGCCGCCGAGCCGGAGCTACGCGACTACTTCCGGTTGCCGCTGGCCGGCGCCCGGCAGGCCGTCGCGGAGCTGGCCGAGGCCGGCGAGCTGGTCCCGGTCACCGTGGCGGGTTGGCGGCAGCCGGCGTGGCTGCACACGTCCGCCCGGCTGCCTCGCTGGGTGCGGGGCAACACCCTGGTCAGCCCCTTCGATCCGCTGATCTGGGAGCGGGCCCGCACCGAGCGGCTCTTCGACTTCAGCTACCGGATCGAGATCTACGTTCCGGCGCCCCAGCGGGTCTACGGCTACTACGTGTTGCCGTTCCTGCAGGGCGACCGCTTCACCGCCCGGGTCGACCTGAAGGCCGACCGCAAGGCCGGGGTGCTGCTGGTGCCGGCCGCCTGGCTCGAACCCGGCGCCGACCCGGGGGAGACCGCCGTGGCGCTCGCCGCCGAGCTGTACCGACTCGCCGGCTGGCTCGGCCTGGACGCGGTGGCACCACCCGCTGCCGGAGACCTGGCCGGTCCGCTCACCGCCGCGTTGGCGGGCGTGTCCGGTGTACGGTGAGCGCGTGACGAGCGTTCCCGGACCGGCCGACCAGCCGCAGCCCGCCCCCGGCGCGGTCCACACCGCACCGGCCGGCAGCGGTCCCGGCGGTTCCGGTTTCGGTGGGTTCGATCCCAGCGGCTCGAGCCCGGACGGGTGGCCGACGACCCCGCCGGGTGGCTACGCAGCACCTGAGCCGGACCGGCTCACCCGGTTCGTGCTGCGGCTCTACGAACGTTCCCCGCGCTGGGCGGTGCCACTGGCCGCGCTCGGCTGCGTCGCCGTGGGCATGAGCTACGCGCTGCTCAGCAACCCGACCCACGCCGACCCGGACGCCGCGCCCACCTGTCTGCTCAAGTTGACCACCGGGCTCGACTGCCCGGGCTGTGGTGGCACCCGTGCACTCTGGTACGTGCTGCACGGCGACCTGCCGGCTGCCGCCCGGCACCACTTCGTGTTCGTCTTCGCGCTGCCGTTCCTCGCGTACCTCTTCGTGGCCTGGGCGGGAAGCCAGGCGTTCGGGTGGCGACTGCCCGAGCTGCGGATCAGCTCGAAGGTCATCGGCGGGTTCCTGGGCGCGTGGCTGGCCTTCTCGGTGCTACGCAACCTGCCCTGGGCACCGTTCACCTCCCTCTACGTCTGATCCAGCACCGTCCGGCCCGCGCCGCCGTCGCCGGACCGCCGTTGCCCGATCGGTCGTTGCCCGACGGCTTTCGCCCGACCTGCCGTTGCCGGATGTGCCGTTGCCGGATGAGCCGCCGTCCGATGGACTCCCGCCCACCGTCCTCCGGATAGATGGCGCTCGGCGGGCATGCGACAGTCGGGCCCTTTGGAGCTGAACCGTTTGCGGCATCACGTGGAACCCCGCCGACCGCTGCCGATGAACCGCTCCCAGCTCGGTCCATCGGGTCGCAGTGGGCGTGCGAAGGACTCAGCCGTGGCAGTCGAAAGTCCGCCACCGCCTGCGATTCCATGATCGACTCGACTTTCAGGAAGTCGGGTGATCAACCTGCTCCGGACACCCCGACTTTCATGAACCCGAGCCGATCATCCAGCGAACCGCCCGTCTGGCCGCGCCCTCGGCCCGCCGCAGCCGACGCTTCGCGCCGCAAGATCGCGCTCGATCCTGGATGTAGTGGTGTCGGGCGCGGCCGGATGCCACTACATCCATGTTGTTGCGCGACCTTGCGGGACGAAGCGGCCATTCGGTGCATGGGCGTGCCCGGTGCCGCGCTCGTCGGCCATACGCCAGGGCTGATGTCGCAAACGAGTCAGCTCCAAAGGGCGGCGACGGGACGGGCTGTCCTGTCCGCGGTGCGGGGGACGCGGCCTGCGGGGAACGCGGCCTGCGGGGAACGCGGCCTGCGGGGAACGCGGCCTGTGGGGGACGCGGCCCTGCGGGGGACGCGGTCTGCGGGGTGGGCGTTGGTGCCTCGTCGCTGGCTGAGTGATCGACATTGCAGGGGGCGCGCCTGAGTTGGGCCGGTGGGCACCGCACTACTACAGTCCCAGGAATGCCGGACATGGTGCAGCCCCAGGTCAAGTTGATCGCGTGGACCCAATTCGCGGCCCCGGACGACGTGCCGTGGTCGACCGACGCGGAGGGTGGCCAGGCGCTCGCCGAATTCGCCGGCCGGGCCTGCTACCAGTCGTGGAAGAAGCCGAACCCGGCGACCGCCACCAACGCCGGCTACCTGGCGCACATCCTCGAGGTGGGCCACCTGAGCGTGCTGGAGCACGGGTCGGTCACCTTCTACTTCACCGGGGTGTCCCGCTCCTTCACCCACGAGCTGATCCGGCACCGGCATTTCTCGTACTCCCAGCTGTCCCAGCGCTACGTCCCGGAGCGGGACGCGGCCATGGTCGAGCCGGCGGTCATCGCCGACGACCCCGAGCTGCACAAGACGTTCGTGGAGGCCGCCGAGGCGAGCGTCCGGGCGTACACCGAGTTGTTGGAGGGCCTCGAGCAGCGCTTCTCCGACGAGCCCAACCCGACGTTGCGCCGCAAGCAGGCCCGGCAGGCGGCCCGGGCCGTGCTGCCCAACGCCACCGAGACCCGGATCGTGGTCTCCGGCAACTACCGGGCCTGGCGGCACTTCGTCGCTATGCGGGCCACCGAGCACGCCGACGTGGAGATCCGTGAGCTGGCCGTGGAGTGCCTGCGCCAGTTGCAGGGCGTCGCCCCGAACGTGTTCGCCGACTTCGTGATCTCCACGCTGCCGGACGGCACCGAGGTGGCGGTCAGCCCGCACGAGGCGTCCTGAGCCCTTCCCCGGCGGGCTCCGGCTGGTCGTCCGCTAGGTTGGAGGGTATGACGCACGACCACCTCGACGCCGCGGCCCGACCGGCGTCCCGCCCCTTCGGCCGGCTGCTCACAGCCATGGTGAGCCCGTTCACCCCTGACGGTTCCCTCGATCTCGACGGTGCCGCCCGGCTGGCGAGCCACCTGGTCGACGAGCAGGGCAACGACGCGCTGGTGGTCAATGGCACCACCGGCGAGTCGCCGACCACCACCGACGTGGAGAAGGAACACCTGATCCGGGCCGTGGTGGAGGCCGTCGGTGACCGCGCCAAGGTGGTCGCGGGCGTCGGCACCAACGACACCCGGCACACCATCGAGCTGGCCGCCGCCGCCGAGAAGGCGGGTGCGCACGGCCTGCTGGTGGTCACCCCGTACTACAACAAGCCGCCGCAGAGCGGGCTGCTGCGACACTTCACCGCGGTCGCCGACGCCACCGGCCTGCCGGTGATGCTGTACGACATCCCACACCGCTCCGGCGTGCCGATCGACACCGAGACGTTGGTCCGGCTCGCCGAACACGGCCGGATCGTCGCGGTCAAGGACGCCAAGGGCGACCTGACCGCCACCAGTTGGGTCACCAGCCGGACCGCCCTCGCCTTCTACAGCGGCGAGGACGCCCTCACCCTGCCGGCGCTTGCCGTCGGATGCGTGGGCGTGGTCGGCACCTCGACGCACTTCACCGGGGCGCTGACCGTACAGATGATCGAGGCGTACGACGCGGGGGACATGCCGACCGCGCTGGCCCTGCACCGGCGGCTGCTGCCGCTGTTCACCGGCATCTTCCGTACCCAGGGCACCATCCTGGTGAAGGCGGGCCTGGCGTCGCTGGGCCTGCCGGCCGGCCCGGTGCGACCCCCACTCGTGGACGCCACCGACGACGAGATCGCCCAGCTGCGCGCGGACTTCGCGGCAGCGGGCCTGGAGCTGCCCGAATGAACGAACGACACGATGGACGTCGAGTAACGGCGTCGCAGAATGAGGTGGACGCGTGACCGAGGCGCACATCGAGGCGGAGCTACCCCCGCCGCTGCCGGAGGGGGGCCTGCGGATCATCCCGCTCGGTGGGCTCGGCGCCATCGGTCGGAACATGACCGTCTTCGAGTACGACGGCAAGTTGTTGATCGTCGACTGCGGGGTCCTCTTCCCCGACGTCGAGCAGCCGGGTGTGGACCTGATCCTGCCCGACTTCGGCCCGATCCTGGACCGGCTTGCCGACGTGCAGGCGATCGTGCTGACGCACGGTCACGAGGACCACATCGGTGCGGTGCCGTACCTGCTCGCCCACAAGCCCGACATCCCGCTTGTCGGCTCGCAGTTCACCCTCGCCCTGGTCGAGGCGAAGCTGGCCGAGCGGCGGATCCAGCCGTACACGCTGACCGTGCGGGAGGGCGGCCGCGAGCGGCTCGGCCCGTTCGAGTGTGAGTTCTTCGCCGTCAACCACTCGATCCCGGACGCCCTCGCGGTGGCCATCCGCACCCCCGCGGGCCTGGTGCTGCACACCGGCGACTTCAAGATGGACCAGCTGCCGCTGGACGGCCGGATCACCGACCTGGCCGGTTTCGCCCGGCTCGGCGCCGAAGGCGTCGACCTGCTGCTGTCCGACTCCACGAACGCGGAGATCCCCGGGTTCGTCACCCCGGAGCGGGAGATCGGGCCGGTGCTCGACTCGATCTTCGCGAAGGCCAGGGGCCGGATCATCGTGGCGTCGTTCGCCTCGCACGTGCACCGCGTGCAGCAGGTCTTCGACTCCGCCGTCGAGCACGGCCGCAAGGTCGCGCTCATCGGCCGGTCCATGGTCCGCAACATGGGCATCGCCCGGGACCTCGGTCTGCTCAACATCCCGGCCGGCCTGGTCATCAGCATCGACGAGGCGACCACGCTGCCGCCGGACGAGATCGTGCTGATGTCGACAGGTTCCCAGGGTGAGCCGATGAGCGCGCTGGGCCGGATGGCAAGCGGCGACCATCGGCACATCACCATCGCCCCCGGTGACACGGTCGTGCTGGCCTCCTCACTGGTGCCCGGCAACGAGACCTCGGTCTACCGGGTGATCAACCGGCTCGCCCGGGCCGGCGCGGTGGTCGTGCACAAGGACGTCGCCAAGGTGCACGTCTCCGGGCACGCCCCCGCCGGCGAACTGCTCTACCTGCTCAACGTGGTCCGGCCCAGCAACCTGATGCCCGTGCACGGCGAGTGGCGTCACCTGCGCGCCCACGCCCGGCTCGGCATCGAGTCCGGGGTAGCGGCCGACCGGGTGGTGCTCTGCGAGGACGGCGACGTGGTCGATCTGGTCGAGGGCCGTGCCAGCCTGGTCGGGCACGTGAAGAGCCGGTACGTCTACGTGGACGGCCTCGCCGTCGGTGACGTCAGCGAGTCGCTGCTCACCGAACGGCGGATCCTCGGTGACGGCGGCTTCATCGCCACCACTGTGGTCGTCGACTCGGTCACCGGCAAGGTGGTCGCCGGTCCGACGCTCTCCGCGAAGGGTTTCTCCGAGGACCCGGAGGCGTTCAACCCGGTGGTGCCACTTGTCACCGAGGCGCTCAACCGGGCGGCGGCGGACGGCGTCACCGACCCGCACCAGCTCCAGCAGATCGTCCGGCGGACCGTGGGGCGGTGGGTCAACGACAAGTACCGTCGTCGGCCGATGATCGTGCCCACCGTGGTCGAGGTCTGAGCAACGTCCGCTGACGCCGGCTCACCCTGTTCGGGGTGGGCCGGCGTCGGCCGTCACCGGGGGTCAGGGCAGCGCGGCGACCGCCTCGGCGTAGGCGACGCCGGTGGCGATGGCGGCGTCCACCAGCACCCGCAGCTGCGCCGGCGCGACCCCGTGCGCCAGGTCGGTGGCCACATCGCCGGCCAGCACCAGCTCGTCACCGAGGTCGTGCGCGTACGCCTTGGGTAGCAGCCGGTCGTGGTTCCACGCGTTGCAGAAGGCGTACGCCTCGGCGCGGCGGGTCGTCGGTAGCCGCCGGTTGGCCATCGCGCGGGCGTGCAGGACCTCACCCCGTTCACCGGCCCGCCGGAACTGGATCACCACACCCTCCCAGTGGCCGACCACGGTCTCGCCCGCGTCCACCAGGTAGCTGTCGCCGCGCCCGTCCAACGCCGCAGTGATCATGGGAAGGGAGAGCGCGGACAACTCGCGGTCACCCAGCTCCACCTCGGCGTCGAACGGGTCGGCGTGGGACAGGTCGGTGTCGGGCTCGTCGAGCCCGTCAGGATCGTCGTCGGGGGGCAGCGGAACCGGCGCCCCGATGGGCCGCTCGGCCAGCCAGGCGGCCATCCGTCCGGAGTGGTGCCCGGTGCCGTTTCGCGCGTCGAAGCTGCCGGCCAACTCGCTTGTCACCCCGAGCAGGAGCGCCCCGAGGGTGGCGACGTCCAACTCGGTGGCCGTCCGCTCGCCGTACGCCGGGCGCGGCATCGTCCGCCCGCCCAGCCCGGCTTCCACGGCCAGCCCGCAGACCAGTGCTCCGGCGGCGGCGAACTCCATGGCGGCGAGGTCGTCGGTCGGCCGGTCCAACCGGGGCAGCTGCTCGGCCAGGATGGCCAGCCCACGTTCCAGGTGCCCGCCCAGCGCGCAGAACCGCAGGTGCGCGGCGAGGTGCGGGAACGCCTCGCGTTCGTGCCGGTGCCGGCGGTACGCCCGCACGTGCGCCGCCGCCGCCCGCGCCGGCTCGCCGAGGCGCAGCGCGGGCAGCAGACCGGCGACCAGGTCGCGTTCGGGTTGGTCGGTGCAGGCGGTCGGATCGTCGTCGGACGCGTCGAGTTCGGCCCGCGCGGCGGTCCACTCGCCCCAGCCGGCAAGCAGTTCGGCGCGCCGGGCGGAGGCGCAGCCCGGGCAGCCGCCGGCCGGGCCGGGCCGCTTTCCGGACCATCGCTCGTACCAGTGTCGGGCGGTGGGCTCGTCACCCAGGTGGTCGGCGATCCGGCAGTGCAGCTCCGCGACGGTGGGCATGTCCGGACCGTCCGCGCCGACGCGGTGGGCCAGGTCGTGCAGCAGGGAACGCGTCTGGTCCAGCCCGACCCGGGGGGTGCCGAGCAGCGCCTCCACCGCGTACCGCTGGTAGCGCAGCAGTAGCCCCGCCTCCGGGTCGGTGAGCAGGTCGGGCCGGTGGTCGGCGGCGGCCCGGCAGCGCCGGACCGGCTCGACCAGACGCCATCTTTCCCCGTGCAGCAGGTACGCCTCGATCAGCGCGAACCGCGCGTCCATCCCGGACCGGACATCACCGGCGGCGTCGGCGCGCTCGGCGAGCCGTTCCAGGGCCACCTGCCGCGCCGGGCCGTCGGGGAGGTCGCGGGCGTCGGCGAGCGCGGCCTCCAACGCCGGTACGCGGCCCCGCCCGAGGCGGTCACCGGGGCCGGTGGGTGGCGTGCCGGTGCGGCTGCCGGTGACCTCGTCCCGGCCGGTCACGACGGCACCGCGCCGGGCAGTCGACGGACCGCCACGGCCAGTTGGCAGCCGGTGGAGATGCCGCAGTCGAGCAGTTGGTCGAGCTGGTGTGGGGTCACTCCGCGTTCCAGGTCGGTGATCACCTCTCCGTACACCCGGGCCCGACCGGCGTCGTCGACGTGCACGAACGCCTTCGGCCAGAGCCGGTCGTGGTTCCAGGAGTTGCAGAACGCGTAGAGGTCGGGCACCCGTTCGATGCCGAAGGTCGGGTCGACCATGGTGCGGATCTGGAGCAGTTCCCCGTCGCCGCCGACGCGGAGAAACCAGATCATGGTGTCGTCGAAGTGGCCCACCAACTCGCCGTCCACGGTCGTGCCGACGGACCGGCCACGGGCAGCGAGCACCGCGGCGACCAGTTCGCCGGTCAGCGGACGCAGTGCGCCAGGGTGCCCGGCCAGCGGATCGTCCGGATCACCCTCGAATCCCGGCGACGCCATGGGGCATCCCTTCTGAGGCGGATATCACGACCGGCGGTGGGGTTCGTGTTGCGACGCGCGGACACGACCCGGAAAAGCGGGGTTCTGCCCGGCCCCACCGTTACCGTGACTCTATGGCGGGCCGTACCTCTCAGGCGAGTCGGCGGCGCGGCGCGTCGCCGCGCGGTGGCACCAACAGTCGTGCCCGTCAACCGGCGAAGAAGACCACCCGGGCGCCGGTCCGGCGTCGCACCACGCCGCCCCGGCCCGGCCCGGCGGTCTACGTCGGGCGTGCGGTGGGTGCACTGTGGATGGGCGTGGCGCACGGCATGGGTTGGGCGGTGCGCGCCGCCGGCCGGCAGGCCGCCTCGGCCCGTGACCTCGACCCGGAGCACCGCCGTGACGGCGCGGGGCTGCTCATGTTCGGGCTCGCCCTGCTCTCCGCCGTGGCGCTCTGGCTCTCCGGAGCGGGGCCGGTGGGCGCGCGACTCGCCGACACGATCCGGCTGTTCCTGGGCGCGATCTCGGTGGTCGTACCCGTGCTGTTGGGGATCGGGGCGTGGCGGCTGATGCGGCAGCCGGCGGACCCGGAGCACCGCGGCCGTGGGTTGATCGGCTGGGGTTCGCTGCTGGTGTCGACCGCCGCGCTGCTCCAGATCGGTCAGGACCCGGCCGACACGCTCGAGCGTGACTTCGCCGGCGGTCTGGTCGGCGCGGGCGTCGGCGGCATGCTGGAGCGGGCGGTGACCGCCTGGGTGGCGGTGCCGCTGCTCATCCTGCTGCTGCTCTTCGGCCTGCTCGTGGTGACCGCGACGCCGATCAACAAGATTCCGGAGCGGCTGGGCCTGCTCGCCGGCGGGCTGGTGAGCACACCGGAGACCGGCGAGGAGGAGGCGGACGAGCCGGCCGCCAAGCCTGCGCGCAAGCGACCCGCGAAGCGGATGCCTCCACCAGTGGACCCGGACGACTTCGAGGACCTGGACGGCGTGGACCTCCAGGAGACCATGGTGTTGCCACGCAAGTCCGCGACGAAGGTGCCGGCCAGCCGTAAGCCGCCGGCCGAGCCGCCGGAGCACTCGCCCGCGCCGACCCGGGCCGAGCAGCTCGCGTTGACCGGGTTGGCCGGCGACTACACCCTGCCGCCGGCGAACATGCTCAGCACCGGGGCCGCCGCGAAGACCCGCAGCAAGGCCAACGACGAGGTGATCGCCGCGCTGACCGGTGTGTTCGACCAGTTCGACGTGGACGCCGCCGTCACCGGCTTCACCCGTGGCCCGACCGTCACCCGCTACGAGGTGGAGCTGGGGCACGGCGTCAAGGTCGAGCGGATCACCCAGCTGTCCCGCAACATCGCGTACGCGGTGAAGTCACCTGACGTACGGATCCTCAGCCCGATCCCGGGCAAGAGCGCCGTCGGCGTGGAGATCCCGAACACCGACCCGGAGAACGTGGCCCTCGGTGACGTGCTGCGCTCCCGGGCGGCGACGAGCGACCACCACCCGATGGTCGTGGCGCTCGGCAAGGACATCGAGGGCGGCTACGTGGTGGCCAACCTCGCGAAGATGCCGCACATCCTGATCGCCGGCGCCACCGGCGCGGGCAAGTCGAGCTGCCTCAACACCCTGCTGGTGTCCATCCTCACCCGGGCCACCCCGGACGAGGTGCGGCTGCTGCTGATCGACCCGAAGCGGGTCGAGATGACCGGCTACGAGGGGATCCCGCACCTGGTCACCCCGATCGTGACCAACGCGAAGAAGGCCGCCGACTCGCTGGACTGGGTGGTCCGCGAGATGGACATGCGCTACGACGACCTCGCCGCCAACGGGGTCCGGCACATCGACGACTTCAACCGCAAGGTCCGCAACGGCGAGATCAAGGCGCCGCCGGGCAGCGAACGCGAGATGCGTCCGTACCCGTACCTGTTGGTGATCGTGGACGAGCTGGCCGACCTGATGATGGTCGCGCCGCGCGACGTGGAGGACTCGGTCGTCCGGATCACCCAGCTGGCCCGCGCCGCCGGCATCCACCTGGTGCTTGCCACCCAGCGCCCCTCGGTCGACGTGGTGACGGGTCTGATCAAGGCGAACGTGCCGTCCCGGCTGGCGTTCGCCACCTCGTCGCTCGCGGACTCCCGGGTCATCCTCGACCAGCCGGGCGCGGAGAAGCTGCTCGGCCGGGGTGACGGGCTCTTCCTGCCGATGGGTGCCTCCAAGCCGGTCCGCATCCAGGGCGCCTGGGTCACCGAGCGCGAGATCGCCGACGTGGTGAAGTTCTGCAAGGACCAGCGTGAGCCGGAGTTCCGCAAGGACGTGCTGGCCCCTGCACAGGACAACAAGAAGAAGATCGACGAGGACATCGGCGACGACCTGGACCTGTTGGTGCAGGCGGTGGAGCTGGTGGTCACCTCGCAGTTCGGGTCGACCTCGATGTTGCAGCGCAAGCTGCGTGTCGGGTTCGCCAAGGCGGGCCGCCTCATGGACCTGATGGAGACCCGGGGCGTGGTCGGGCCGTCCGAGGGGTCGAAGGCCCGCGACGTGCTGGTCAAGCCGGACGAGCTGGACGAGGTCCTGACCGGCCTGCGCGGCGACGTGGACTGACCGACAGTCGACCCCGGACGCACGACGGGCCCGCCGGATTCCGGCGGGCCCGTGCCGTGGGGAACGGTCAGTTGCTGATCAGTGCGGCGAAGACCACCAGACCGAGGATCGCGGCGACGACGCTCGCCGCGGCGGCGTACCAACCCAGCGGCTTGTCACCGAGCACCGCGCCGACGACGCCCGCGATGACGCCGAGCACGCCGAAGATGATCGGGTTGAGCAGCAGGGCCAGGACCGCGAAGACGAAGCCCACGATGGTGAGGATGCGGGCGGCGTTGCTGCGGGGACGGGCGGTGCTCGGCATGTCGGCCATGTCTTCCTCCGGGTGAGAGCCTGTCGTGACCTATCGATCACTACCCACTGTGGGCGCTGGCCACGCATCCCCGACGGGGCGCCTCAGTGGAAGATCTTCAACCCGATCACGCCCGCCACCACCAGCAGGAGGCAGAGGATGCGGGGCAGGCTCGCCGACTCGCCGAGCGCCAGCATCCCGACAAGCGCGGTGCCGACCGCGCCGATGCCGACCCAGACCGCGTAGCCGGTGCCGACGGGGATGTCCCGGAGCGCGTACGACAGCCCGGCCATGCTCAGGAGCAGGGTCACCACGAACACCACGGACGGGATCAGCCGGCTGAAGCCGGCGCTGCGGTCCAGGGCGATCGCCCAGGCCGTCTCCAGAAGTCCCGAGATCACCAGTACGAGCCAGGCCATCGTCCACCTCACCGGAAGCGCCCGGGGCTGCCGCGCCGGGACGAGTCGAGTCTGCACGTCACGCGGGGCGTCTTGGCCTGACCGGGTACGCCCACCACTCGTCCGGAGCGGCCACGGGCATCCGGGGCCACCGCTGCCGACGCTAGCACCGACCCCGGCGCCGTGGCGGTGACCGTCGCCACGCCCCGTTGACCTCCACCTGACTTCAACTTGCAGTATCACCAGCATGACCATGCTCTACGCCGACCCCGAGGTCGCTGCCACGCTGGACGCCGCCACCACGGTCGACGCCATGCGCGCCGCCCTCCTGGCCGCGTACGAGGGACGCCTGGTCGCGCCGCCGCGGGCCGCCGCACCGCTGAGCGGTGGGCGGATGGTCCTCACCGCCGGGCACCTGCTCGGCGAGTGGTACGGCTTCCGCTCGTACGACACCTTCGGGCATCCGCAGGGCGAGCAGGTGGTGGTGCTGCACGACGCCCGGACCGGGGCGGTCCGCGCGATCGCGGTCGGCGAGGAGTTGGGCTCCCGCCGTACCGGCGGGTTGGGGGGCCTCGCCGTCGACGCGCTGGCCCGCCCCGACGCCACCACCCTCGGGGTGATCGGCTCCGGCCGGCAGGCGTGGACCCAGGTCTGGGCCGCCGCCGCGGTCCGCCCGTTGCGGGAGGTGGTGGTGCACAGCCGGTCCGCCGCTCGCCGGGAGGCCTTCGCCGCCCGGGTCCGCGCCGAGCTGGGCGTGCCGGCCCGCGCGACGGCCGACCCGGGCTCGGCCGTCGCCCGGCGGGACGTGGTGGTGCTGGCGACCACCAGCCCGACCCCGGTGCTCCGCGCCGCCGACCTCAGCCCCGGCACGCACGTCAACGCGGTCGGCTTCAAGCAGCGCGACCGCAGCGAGTTCGGCCCCGACCTGCTGGACACCGCCGACCTGCTGGTCACCGACTCACCGGCCCAGGCGGCGGACTACCAGCCGCCGATGCTCGCGGCCACACCTCCGTACGCCGGGCGGTTGCGCGACCTGGGCGGCATCCTGGCCGGCGCGGTTCCCGGCCGGACCACCGCGGACCAGGTCTCGGTCTTCTGCTCCACGGGTCTCGCCGGCACCGAGGTCTTCCTGCTCGACGCGCTGACCCGGGTGGCCGCGGCGACCCGCTGACCGTCGGGCGAGAGGGGGTGACCGGAAGTGGTGTCGAGCGCCTTCGCCGCCCGCGTGCGTGGGCTTCCCCGACTGGCCCGGTACCCTCGGATGGTGTCTGCCACCTCTCCTTCTCCCGCTGACCACGCCGAGGGTCGCCGCGTCGCCCTGCTGACTCTGGGCTGTGCCCGCAACGAGGTCGACTCGGAGGAGCTGGCCGCCCGCCTGCACGCCGACGGCTGGCAGGTGAGCACCGACGGCGAGGGTGCCGACGTGGTGGTCGTCAACACCTGCGGTTTCGTGGAGAAGGCCAAGCAGGACTCCATCCAGACCCTGCTCGCCGCCGCCGGGACGGGCGCCAAGGTGGTCGCCGCGGGCTGCATGGCCGAGCGGTACGGGCGCGATCTGGCCGACAGCCTGCCCGAGGCGCAGGCGGTGCTGAGCTTCGACGACTACCCCGACATCGCCGCTCGGCTGAACGCCGTCGTCGCCGGCGAGCAGATCGCCGCGCACACCCCACGGGACCGGCGTGAGTTGCTGCCGCTGACCCCGGTGCAGCGCCGCGACAGCGGGGTCTCGCTGCCCGGCCACGGCACCGTGACCCGCACCGTCGTCGACACCGACGAGCACACCCCGGCACACCTGCGCCAGGTGCTGCGCCGCCGGCTCGACACCGGCCCGGTGGCCTCGCTGAAGCTGGCCAGCGGCTGCGACCGCCGCTGCGCGTTCTGCGCCATCCCGGCCTTCCGGGGAGCTTTCGTCTCGCGTACGCCGGACGAGCTGCTCGCCGAGGCGGAGTGGCTGGCCAAGAGCGGCGTACGGGAGTTGGTGCTGGTCAGCGAGAACTCCACCTCGTACGGCAAGGACCTGGGTGACCCGCGAGCCCTGGAGAAGCTGCTGCCGCAGCTCGCCGCGGTGACCGGCATCGTCCGGGTGCGGGCGAGCTACCTCCAGCCGGCCGAGACCCGACCCGGGCTGGTCGAGGCGATCGCCAACACCCCGGGCGTGGCCGCGTACTTCGACCTGTCGTTCCAGCACTCCAGCGAGCCGGTGCTGCGCCGGATGCGGCGTTTCGGCTCCACCGACCGGTTCCTGGAGCTGCTGGCGACTGCCCGCGCCCTGGCCCCGGACGCGGGCGCCCGGAGCAACTTCATCGTCGGTTTCCCCGGCGAGACCCGCGCCGACGTCGACGAACTCGTCCGGTTCCTCACCGAGGCCCGGCTCGACGCGATCGGCATGTTCGACTACAGCGACGAGGACGGCACCGAGGCGGCCGGCCTGCCCGGCAAGGTCTCCGCCGCGACGATCAAGCGACGGTACGACCGGCTGTCCGCCCTCGCCGACGAGCTGTGCTCGCAGCGGGCCGAGGACCGGCTCGGCTCGACCGTCGAGGTGCTCGTCGACTCGATCGAGGACGGTGTGGTGGAGGGTCGGGCGGCTCACCAGGCACCGGAGGTGGACGGTTCCACCACCCTGGTCGCCCCGGTCGAGGGCGGGGTCGACCTGGCCGCGCTGCGCCCGGGCGATCTGGTGCGCGCAACGGTGACCGGCACCGAAGGGGTGGACCTGCTCGCTGTGCCGGATGAGATGATCTCGGCGGCGCCCGGCGCGGCACGGTGACGGCGGGCCCGAGCGGAGCGGGGGAGCCAGGTGGTGCGGTGCCGGGAACACCTCGGCGGCCCGAGCAGGGCGCAGCGGTGACCGGGGCGACGGAGTCGACGCCGAGTCGGGTGGTTGCCGTGGTGCCCGTCGTGAACGCGGCCAACGCGTTGACCGCCCTGCGGCTGGTGCTGGTGCCGGTCTTCGCCGCCTCGGTGATCGTGTCGGGGATGACCCACGCCGGTTGGCGGATGGCCGCCTGCCTGATCTTCGCGGTGGCCTCGGCGACCGACCTGGTGGACGGCTGGATCGCCCGCCGCTTCGGGCTTGTCACGTCGGTCGGCAAGGTGGCCGACCCGATCGCCGACAAGGCGCTCACCGGCGCCGCGCTGGTGTTGCTCTCCTGGTACGACCAACTGCCCTGGTGGGTGACCGCGCTGATCCTCGTGCGCGAGCTGGGCATCACCGGGCTGCGGTTCTGGGTGATCCGGCACGGTGTGATCGCCGCCAGCCGAGGCGGCAAGGTCAAGACCGCGCTCCAGATCCTGGCCATCGTCTGGTACCTCTGGCCGATGCCGGCCGCCCTCGCCACCGTCGGCCCCTGGATCATGGCCGCCGCCGTCCTGGTCACGGTCGCCACCGGCTTCGACTACATAGCCCAAGCCCTCCGCCTCCGCCGCCCCCGCTAACCGATGAGTGGTGCTGACGTGAGCGCTGAGGTGACCGGTACTGAGGTGGGCGATGCGCAGGTGGGCAGCGCGGCGGCGGGGGTCGTGCACCGGCTTGCCGAGCGGCACGAGACCCTTGCCACAGTCGAGTCGCTCACCGGCGGGTCCCTCGCCGCCTCGATCGTGACCATCGCCGGGGTCAGCGGGGTCTACCGGGGCGGCCTCGTGGTCTACGCCACCGAGTTGAAGGGCACCCTGGCTGGCGTACCGGTTGATCTGTTGTCGGACCGGGGGCCGGTGGACCCGGACGTGGCGGTGGCGCTCGCCGAGGGTGGCCGGGAGCGGTGCGGCGCGGACTGGGGAGTTGCCACGACCGGGGTCGCCGGTCCGGAGCCGCAGGACGGGAAGCCGGTGGGCCTGGTCTACGTCGCGGTCGTCGGACCGGACGGCAGCGAGGTCCGCCAGCTCGACCTGGGCGGCGGCCGGGACCACGTCCGCGCGGCGGCGGTGGTCGAGGCGCTGCGGCTGCTCGCCGAACGGCTCGCCGCCGCGACGCCGTGAGGCCGTCCCGGGGAACCCGACGGGCGGGGCGGGATGTCGCCCGGGCCCGCAACGGGTACGGTTGCGGGAAGGCTCCGACGTTCGGAGTCGGCGCGGTCCGCCGCGACCGGCTGCCCAACGCCGGGCGCGAGGTATCCCTCAGGGGGAGGTGCGATGATCCTGCTACGCCGGGTGATCGGTGACGCACTGCGGGCGCGCCGGCAGGGGCAGCAGCGCACGCTGCGTGAGGTCTCCACCGCCGCCAACGTCAGCCTCGGCTACCTCTCCGAGATCGAGCGGGGGCACAAGGAGCCGTCGAGCGAGCTGCTCGCCGCGATCTGTGACGCCCTCGGTGCCCGCCTGTCCGAGCTGCTGCGTGAGGTGAGCGACACCGTGGCGCTCGCCGAGCAGATGCCCGGGGTGCTCGTTCCGATGCCGGACGAGCCGGCCGACGCCCCAGCCAAGAGCACCAGCCGGGGGGTCCGTCAGCTCACCTCCGACGGCAAGGTCGCGGTCTCGGTCCGCCAGGACTCGCCGCTCAAGGCCACGCTGCGCAGCACCCGGGTCCGCCCGACCGAGCGCGATCGGGACGTGGTCTGCGCCGCCTGAGCCACAGGTCCGGTTGGACCGTGGGCGGGCTGGCCCCGGCCGCGTAGGGTTGCTCGCAGGAGCCGCCGGTGCTGTCGACCGCCCGGTACGGATGCCTCGTTGGCGTTCGGCTGGGACGATGGAGGCCGGCCGCTCGCGGTCGGTCGGTTCAACCGGCCCGGCCGTGGTGGGAGCGACGCTACTGAGGGGATACCGCAGAGATGGCGAACCCGTTCGTCAAGGGCTGGAACTACCTGATGGCGCTCTTCGGTGCGAAGATCGACGAGCATGCCGATCCCAAGGTGCAGATCCAGCAGGCCATCGAGGATGCCCAGCGGCAGCACCAGGCGCTGGTTCAGCAGGCTGCCGCGGTGATCGGCAACCAGCGTCAGCTGGAGATGAAGCTGTCCCGGCAGATGTCCGAGGTCGAGCGGTTGCAGGGAAACGCCCGGCAGGCCCTGGTGCTGTCCGACCAGGCCCGGGCCAAGGGCGACGAGGCCGAGGCGGTGCGGTTCGAGCAGTCCGCGCAGACGCTTGCCAGCCAACTCGTCTCCGCCGAGCAGGCCACCGAGGACCTGAAGACCCTGCATGACCAGGCGCTCGGCGCCGCCGCCCAGGCCCGCCGGGCGGTCGAGAACAACTCGATGATCCTCCAGCAGAAGCTCGCCGAGCGCACCAAGCTGCTCAGTCAGCTGGAGCAGGCCAAGATGCAGGAGACGGTGGCCCGCTCCCTGGAGTCGATGTCGTCGCTGACCGCACCCGCGAACACCCCGTCGCTCGACGAGGTGCGCGACCGGATCGAGCGGCGGTACGCCAACGCGATGGGTCGCGCCGAACTGGCCGGCAACTCCGTCGAAGGCCGTATGTTGGAGATCCAGAAGGCCACGATCGACTCGGCCGGCTCCGCCCGGCTGGAGCAGATCCGGTCCAGCATGGCGGGGGAGCAGCTCGGCGGCACGGCCCAGCGACCGGCCGTTCCCCAGGCCGAGAAGACCGGCCCGGCAAACGACCCGACGGCCGCCGCCCGACTTGACGAGCTGCGTGCCAGCATGGCCCGCGAGCGGGGCACCGGCGACCCGACCGCCGCCGGCTGAACGACCGGACGAGGGGGTCAGGGTGGCGGACGAGCGGACGCGATACTTCCGGCGGCTGGGTCGGCTTCGCCGGTCGGCCCGACGGTGGAGTGTGCTGGCCGGTGGGCTCGGCGGCGCGGCGGCGGTGCTGACTCCGTACGCCGGCCTTGGTCTGCCCGACGCGGCCTGGGCCGGCGCCGCGGGCAGTGCGGTGGCACTCGCCGCCTGGCGCTGGATCGACGTGCGCGCCCTGGCCGCGCAGCCGGCGCCCCCCGCGCTCGACCCGGCCGAGGCGGCGGCCCGGTCCCGGGCCCGGTTGATCGCCGCCGTCGAGCGACTGCCGGTCGGCCCGGGCGTGCTGGCCGAGGTGCGCCGGGTCCGTTCCCGGATCGCGCTGCGCGGCACCAGCGCCGGGGAGCAGTGGGCCCGACTGGACCGGGCGGCGCTCACCCTGGCCGGGATGGCCCCCCGGCTCACCGGGCTGGCCGAGCCGGCGGTGCTGGAGGCCGCCGCCGCCGACCGCTCGCTGCGCGAGCTGGCCGCACGGGTGGCAAGCGTCGAACGTGCGCTGCGGCTCGCCCCGGCCGACGCCCGGCCGCCGCTGGCCGAGGCGCACGCCGCGCTGACCGCTCAGCTGGAGGGCGGGGTGGCGGCGTACGAACGGCTGGTGGTCGCCGCCGCCGGCTATCTGGCCGAGGACGCCCGGCCGGAGGCCGCCCACCCGGCCGCCGACCGGCTCACCGAGGCGACCGACCTGCTGCACGGTGTCGCCGGGGCCCTAGCCGAGCTGCGCGCCGTCGGCACCCCGCTGCGCGCGCCAATGCGCTGACAGCGCACGCCCCGGAACGTGCGCCCGCCGGAACCGCGCGCCGGTCACTCTGGTGTCGTCACCAGGACCGGCCCGGTGTACGGCGAGGTGCCCACGACGTTGAACGACCGGATCCGGTAGTGGTAGGTCACGCCCCGGGCCAGCCCGGTGTTGGTGAAGCCGTGGCCGGTCACCGTGAAGGTCGCCACCTCCCGGTCGAAGGCCGGGTCGAGCGCCCGCTGCACGGTGAACCCGGACCCCGGGCCGCCGGGTGTGCTCGCCGCCCAGGCCAGGATCACCGTCGCGGTGTCCGGCCCCGGTGCGGTGGCGGTGGCGCTCACGCCGTTGGGGGTTCCTGGCGCGGGCGGTGAGGTCACCGCGGCGACAGTCGACCACGCCGAGGCGGCGCCCAGGTAGGTGGTCCGCACCCGGTAGTAGTACGTGGTGTCCGCTGCGACTGTCGCGTCCAGGTGGTTGTCGCCGACCCCGATCGCCGTGGTGCCCGGGCCGCTGGTGAACGTCGGGTTGGTGGCCCGTTGCACGTCGATGCCGGTGGCGAACGAACGGTTCGTCCAGCGCAGCGCCACGCGTAGCGGCGCGGCCGGCGGAAGCGTCGCGACCAGGCCGCTCGGGGCGGCCAGGTGTACCGAGGCGGGCACCCCGTTGGACCAGGACGAGTAGCTAACCGCGTTCTCCGCCCGGATCCGGTAGTGGTAGGTCACGCCGGGGGTCACCGTCGCGTCGGTGTACCTGGTGGCGGCGGCCGCGACGGTGATCGTGGTGACCTCGCCGCCGAAGGTCGCGTCGGTGGCCCGTTGCAGCAGGTGGCTGGTGGCGGGCGGGCGTCCGCCGTTGCTGGTCCAGGCCAGCGCGATCGCGGGTAGCGCGGTGGCGGAGCCGGGCACCGGTGTGGCGGTCAGCCCGGTCGGTGCCTTCGGCGTCACCCGCAGCACCAGCGGTCGGGTCATCCCGCCGTCGCGGTGCCCGGCGAGCTGGCTGTGCCACCGGTACTCCCAGCCCAGGTTGACCAGCTGGTTGACCACGGTGGCGGGTCGCCCGTCGGCGGGGCTGACCGGCGTGGACCCGGTCCGGGCACCGGCCGGGCGGCCCGGGTCGAGCAGCCGGACGCTGTCACCCAGCTTGAACGGCAGCGTCGGCGCGACCGGGCGCAGCGCCACCACCACGTCCTCCCGGGGGTTGACCCGGACGACCCCCTTCCAGCCCAGCTCCGTGCCGTGCGGGGGTCGCAGCGTGCCGTCCCAGCCAACCCGGTTGACCACCTGCACGTCACAGCCGCCGACGTGCAACGGCTCGGTCTGCCGGACGTTGCCGCTGATCCGCCAGAGCTGCGTGCCGTCGGTCGGGGCACCCACCGGCACGGCGGTGTCGGTGGCGAAGAGCACCTCGGTGACCGGGTCGGTCGGGCCGAGCGTAAGCGTCGTCGGGTGAAGCGGCCCGGCGTACGGGTGCCCGACGCCGAGCCGGCCCGCCAGTCGGCCGTGGTCCGGTTCGAAGATCTGCTGCGCGGCCTTGACCGCGATCGGCAGCGTCACCGGGCCGGTGCCGGCGGTCGGCGTGAACGTCACAGTGGTGGCGTGCACCGGCACCGTCGTCTGCGCCGGGGTGCGGGTCCCGAACGCCGGGTCGTACGCCGGCTGCGGGACGATCGGCGGGCGCTGGCTGGCCGCGTACGCCTGGGGGAGTCGGTCGCGCAGCCTGCTCAGGTCGTACGGCGGCGCGGGCGTCCCGGTGACCCGGAACTGGAGCAGGGTGCGGGTGTTCGGGCCGTACCCCGGTTCGGTCCGGGGTGGACCGCCCTCGGCGCTGCGGTCCGGGGCGTCGGTGTGCTGGTCGTAGCGGCTGTCGAAGCCGGGCAGCGGGGCCGGAGCGTCGTTGTACAGGATCAGCGTGCTGCCCGGTGGCACGGCGGAGAAGTCGACGAGCACGTCGGCCCGCTCGCCCGGGGCGAGCAGCAGGGTGTGCCCGTCGACGTTCAGCACGGTCGGGTCGCGCCGGTCGTAGCGGTAGCCGATGGGCCGGTTCGGCAGCACCACCGGCGCCGGCAGGAGGCCGCCCTCGTTGCCGATCTGGACGAACTCCGGGCCGGCGGCGCGCGGGTCCGGCACACCACCGTCGCGTCCGTCGGTGGGCCACCCCGCCGGGCGGTCCGTCGCGCGCACGGCGGGCACCATCGGCACCTCGCCGGCGTCGGGGTCGGCGAGCGCGCCGTCGGCAGTCCACATCGCCGCGTCCGAGCAGGCGCGGTAGAGCTGCAGGTTGAGGCTGCGGTCCAGGCAGGCGTTGAGGATCCGGAACCGGTACGCGCGCGGCCGCACCTCCAGGTACGGGTAGGCGACACCGTTGACGAGGGGGGTGTCGCCGTACGCCTCGGGGACGGCCGACGGGTGCGGTACGCCGGGGCTCGACGGCGGTTCGTCCGGCGCGTCGACCGGGTCGTGGTACGGGTTCGGCACCCACCTGTCGTCGCGCGCGTCGTCCGGGGCGCAGGTACGGGACCAGGGGCCGTAGTCCCACCGGCCGGTCGGGTTGCGTCCGCCGGCCCGGTGCGGGTTCTGCCGGGGCTGGTAGACGTGCGGGTGCCAGAGGCTGCCCCGGGCGCCCCAGCGTTCCCGGTCCCAGGTCGGGTCCTCGGCGGCGAGTTGGGTGTCGTCCGGAACGAACGTCTTGTCCTCGACCACGAGCGGCACCTGGTCGGCCGGCAGCACCCCGTCGGCGACGAGGTGGTCCTCGGCCGGGTCGGTGAGCAGGTAGAGCGCGAGCTGTCCGCCGTAGACGGTGAGCCGGGCCAGGCCGAGGGTGTTGTCGTGGAACCACAGCAGGCGGCCGCTCTGCTCGTTCGGGAAGTAGAGGGTGGTGGCCCCGGCGCCGGGCGGGGGCATGTCCGGCACGTGGGCCAGGCCGGGTCCGTTCGGGTAGGGGGTGATCTCCCCGGCCGGGGTGATCCACTGCCCCGGGTTGCCCGCGCTGGTCCAACCGGTCTGCGCTCCGGCCAGGTGCAGCACGGCCCGGTTCTGCGGGTACGGCGCCGGTCCGTCCAGTGGGCCGAGGCCGGCACCCTCGACGGTGTCGTCGACAGGCAGGAACAGCTCGCCGGCCCGACCGGTGGGGAGCTGGTTGATGAACTTCACCCGGACCGGTCGACCCCGCCGGGCGACGATCATCGGCCCGAGGTGCCAGGGGCGCTCCGGAGGCACCACCGTGTTGTGTCCGGCCGGGTCGGTGCCCAGGTTGAGTTGCCGGTAACCGCGCAGCCGGGTGGCCGGCAGGTCGCGGTGCAGCCGCTGGGCGTACTCCTGGAGACCGATCTCGTAGTAGTCGCAGCCCGGGTAGCTGATGGTGTCCGGTGTCGCCACCGGCAGGTGGCTGCCGAGGTCGCCGCGGCCCGGCTGACCGGGGACTGGCAGCGGGTCGACGAACTTGCGCAGCCCCGACCCGGCCGCCACCTGTCCGTCGGGGTCGCGCGTCGGGCGGGGGCTGTGGGCGAAGTTCGGCACCGGGCCGAAGTAGCGGGGCACGACGGCCGGGTCCAGGCTCGGCGTCGGGGCGGGCTCCTCGGCGGTGCGTGCGGCCGGCACGGACGCGGCCCGGCCGTTGGCGTCGGTGTCGCTTGAGGTCCGCTCGAAGAAGGTGGAGCGGAGTCTGCGGAACATCGCCATGACTCTCCCCGGTTCGGGGCGCGAGGTCCGCCACCCCGGCGTGGTGGGCCTCGGCACTCTGCTGACGGTCGGTGAGCGCTCAACCGCAGCATGCGACTCCGGCAGCCGGTTAGGAATTACCCAATCGTCCGTTTCTGCGACAGGTCCCGCTGGGCGAGAGCCTGGTCAACCGGGTACCGGCGCAACCGGGCGTTCGGGCTGGCAGACCGGGCACCAGTAGGTGACCCGTTCGCCAAGCTCCTCCTTGCGGATCGCGGTGCCGCAGCGGCGGCAGGGCTGGGCGCGGCGGCCGTACACGTAGCTGGTCTGCCCCCGGTGCAGCGAGCCGGTGCTGCTCTGCGTCCACCGACCTCGGTTGGCGGCGAGCAGCCGCTGTGCGAGGGCCACCAGGCCCGGCAGGTCGGGCACCCCGGCGACCGGGGTCCACGGCGACACGCCGCGCAGGAACAGCACCTCGCACTTGTAGAGGTTGCCCACCCCGGCCAGGTTGCGCTGGTCGAGCACCGCCTCGCCGATGGTCTGCTCCGGGTGGTCGGCGAGCCGACGGACCGCCTCGGCCGGGTCCCAGTCCGGACCGAGCAGGTCGGGGCCGAGGTGGCCGACCAGTTGGTCCTCCTCGGCGGTCGGCACGAGGGTCAGGTCGTGCAGGTGGTAGCCGACCGCGACGGCACCGGCGCTGCGCAGCACCACCCGGATCAGGTGCGCGGGTCGGCCGCTCCAGCGTTCCCCCGGGGCGTACGCCCGCCAGGCGCCGTCCATCCGCAGGTGGGAGTGCAGGGTCCAGTGCGCCTGGGTCGGGGCGTCGAGCCGTAGCAGCAGGTGTTTGCCCCGACTTGCCGACTCGCGGACGGTCCAGCCGGTGAGGTCCGTGGTCGCCAACTGCGGCACCCGGAAGTCACTGCCGGTGATCCGCGCGCCGGCAAGCGCGCGGTGCAGCACACGCGCGGTGTTCCAAACGGTGTCGCCTTCGGGCACCCTGCCATCCTCCCTCTTTCGAGCAAGATTCGCATGTGTCGCTATTTGTACTCAGGTTCCTCATGATCTCCTGACATGCGAAGGTCAGGGGGTTCTGAGGAGAATGCCCATGTCGCGACCCCGTTGTCGTATCCCGTCCGTCGCCCTCATCGCCACCCTCGCCCTCCTGCTCACCGCGGCTCTCCTACCCGCCGCCGATCCCGTTCCGGCCGCAGCCAGCGGCGCCCCGATCACCCTCGTCGCCGCACCCGGCGACGAACGGTGGAGCGCCGACCTCACCATCGTCGACCGTGACGATGTGAACGTCCGGCGCACCGCAGCCGGCCTGCGACTGCGGGAGGCCCGACCCACCGGGCGCGGCGCCCACAGCCCGCACAGCGCGGTCGCCGAGGGAATGCTGCTGAGCGCTCCCCGCACCCTCGCCCGGCCGGCCACCCGGGTCCGCGCCACGATCGACGCCGCGGTCCCGACCGGAGCGACAGTGGAGGCGCAGGTCCGCGGCTGGCGGGCCACCGGCTGGACCGAGTGGCGCGCGGCCACCGCCGGCACGGCCTTCGACCGGCCCGTCACCCGGGTGCAGACCCGGGTGGTGCTCACCGCCCCCGCCGGCGGCGCCACGGCGACGGTACGGAGGGTGCAGCTCACCGCCGACGCGAACGCCGCCGTCTCCGCCGCCACACCCGGCCTCACCTACCGGGTGTACGCCACCAGGATCGGCCTGGTCGGCGAGCTGACCGCCAACGGCCGTACCGTGCAACCACGGGACCACTTCGTGGCGCTGCCGTCGCGGCGCGGCCTCTCCCCGCTCAACACCGGCGACTACACCGTACGGGTCTGCACCACCAACGGCTCCCGCTGCGAGTACGCCCCGGTCTGGGACGTCGGGCCGTGGAACACCCGCGACGACTACTGGAACCCCTCGTCGGTCCGGGAGAACTGGAAGAACCTGCCGCAGGGCCGGCCCGAGGCACAGGCCGCCTACCAGTCCGGCTACAACGGCGGGCGCGACCAGTTCGGGCGGACCGTGCTCAACCCGGCCGGCATCGACCTGGCCGACGGCACGTTCTGGGACGGGCTGCGACTGACCACGAACGCCTGGGTGGACGTCGCCTACCTCTGGACCGGCGGCGGGCCGCGCGGTGTGGTCGGTGACGGGCCGCTCAACATCCGCACCGGGGCCAGCACCGCGTACCCGACCCGTGGCCTCGCCGCCCGGCTGGCCCACGTGCCGATCCAGTGCTACGTCGCCGGTCAGTCGGTCGCCGGCCCCTTCCGCACCACTACCCGCTGGAACCGCCTGGCCAGCGGCCAGTACGTCAGCCACGCGTACATCTCCAGTGTGTACGGCGGCAGCGTGCCGGCCTGCTGAGCCACGCTCACCCCGTCGGGCGCCCCGTCGACGTCAGGGGCGCTCGTCGGGGCGGGCCGCCCGCACCATGTCCTGGTAGCGGGGGTGGCTGGCACCGTAGACGGCGTAGTTGAGACGGGCGTGCGAGAGGCTCAGGTCGCCGTTGGGGCCACCCCGGACGGCATCGGCGTCGGCATCGGTCTGGCCGTCGTCGGTCCAGAAACAGACGGGGCAGGTCCCCCCGCCGGTCCGGGATGCACAGCAGGGACAGCCCACAGGAACCACATGCTCACCCACCGGAGAAGCATTCCACAGTCGAACGTCAGCCCGATACCCGCAGGAGGTCCCCCGGGACGGCGGCGAGGAGGTCCGCGGCCCGCCCGCCGTTGACCGCGACCGCGACCAGACCGGCCGAGTCGACGTACGCCACCAGGCCGCCCGCCGGAGCGTCACCGAAGGTCCGTCCGTGCACCGCCACGAGGGCCGGCGTCGGTCCCGGCGCACCCACCCGGACCGTGGCCGGCAGCGGATCGAGCACCTCGGCCGGCGCGGCCAGTTGGACGTTGCCGAAGTGGTCCACGGTCAGCACCTCGGCGGTGAAGCCCTCGGCGTCCCGGGACACCATCGGCGTCGGAAGTCGCACCAGCCCGGCGGGGTCGAGCGGCAGGCCCGCCTCGGCCAGCGGCGCGCCGAGCGCCAGCCGGGCCGCCACCGGCGCGAACACGTCCCGGCCGTGGAACGTGCCGGACACCTGGGCGGCGAGCCAGCTCGGCTCGGTCAGCTCGACCCCGTCGGTCACCCCGCCGAGCGCGGTGGCCGCGTCCAGCAGCAACCCGTTGTCCGGGCCGACGAGGAACCCGCCCGGGGTGGCCAGCGCGACCCCTCGTCGGGCCGTGCCCACACCCGGGTCGACCACCGCCACGTGCACGCCCACCGGCAGGTGCGGCACGGCCTGCGCCAGCACCGCGGCACCGCGCCGCACGTCCGCCGGCGGCACCAGATGGGTCACGTCGATCACCCGGGCGGTCGGCGCGATCCGGGCGATGACCCCGTGGCAGGCGGCCACGAAGCCGTCAGTGAGACCGTAGTCGGTGGTCAACGAGATCCAGGGCCCTGCGGACATGTCCGCAGGCTAGTGGAACCAGTGGTCTGCTGGCGGATACGGGACAGCGCAGTGGCCGACCGGCCCCTCCCGCCGGCCGATGACGTTGGGCAGACTGCCCTGGTGACAACTCGGAACCTCCCCGCAGTCGGAATCCTGCTCGTCGCCGTCGCCCTCAGCGCCGGCTGCGGCAGTGACGACGACGGCAGCCCGAACGCGACCCCGTCCGTCTCGCCCGAGGCGGCCCCGACCGACCTGCCGACGCCGCCGGCCTCGCCGAGCGCCGACGGCGCGGCCCCGCCGTCCGCGGCCGCGCAGGGCACGACGCAGCGGCGGCCGGCCAGCCCGCCTCCTGTGGTGCTGCCCAAGCGTCCGGCCAGTGCCCCCGGTGCGAAGCAGGTCATCGACGCCTTCCGGGCCGCCGGCCTGAAGGTGCCGCGCCCGAAGGACCGCTCGGTCGACTGCGGGCCCGACGGTCTCGGCCTGGGTTGTTCCGAGCTGATCGCCACCGACGCCGTCACCGTCTACGTCTTTCCGGACGAGACAAGCGCCAGCGACATCGCGGAGACCTGGGGCGGCCAGTCGTACCAGCGCGGTGCTGTCGTGCTGAACTACCTGGAGGCGAAGACCCCGGCCGCCGACCGCCCCCGCTACGAGAAGGCCCTCGACAGGCTCGGCTGAGCACCGGCCCTGTCGCAAGGCTTCGCAACGGTGGCGCGGGTGGGTCAGCCGCGCAGGCGTAGGCCGCGAGGGGTGGCCCGGAAGCCGGCGGTGGTCAGCGCGTCGCGCAGCGGTGACGAGTGCACCGCCTCGCCGTCGGCCCGCTCCACCGACATCGCGCCCAACGCCCCGGAGTGGACGGCGTCGGCGAGCGCCTTGCCGGCCGCGGCGAGCGTGTCGGTGTCGTCGCTGAAGGAGAGCAGCGTCCGGCCGCCGCGTTCGACGTAGAGGACGAGGTCGCCGCCGACCTGCACCACCAGGGCGCCCGCCTTGCGCCCGGCCCGGTGCCCGGTCGCCGGTGCGGCCCCGTCGCCGGAGTCGACAACCCGTTCCGGCCAGGGCAGCGCCGCGCCGTACGGGTTGGCCGGGTCGGTCGCGGCGAGCACGGTGGCCGCCCCGCCCCGGCCCCGGGCACCGTCGGCCGGCTCGGCCAGCGCGCGCAGCCGGTCCACTGCACCAGGTACGGCGAACTGCGCCGCGCCGAGCCCTTCGACGAAGTAGCCCCGACGGGCCGCGCCACGCTCCTCCAGGGCGGAGAGCACCGGGTAGACCGCCGAGAACCCGCCGACCACCTGCTCCGCCATGACCGCACCCCGGGTGACCACCCCGTGCCGCTCGAGCAGCAGGTCGGCGAGCGCGGCGGCCCGCCGGGTCGGGTCGAGGTCGCGGTCCGGAAGGCGGGACCAGCGGCCGGCGACAGTCGGCGGGCCACCCCGGGTCGGCAGTGCCACCCGACCGGGCCGGCGGTAACGGGTGCGGGGCGCGGACGGCCGGGAGCGGTGGGCCCCGCCGGCGCCGAGCACCGCGCGCAACGGAGCGAGGGTGTCGTTGGTGAGGTGCCCCGCCCAGACCAGATCCCAGATCACACCTGTCAGCGCGGCGTCGTCGGTCGAGCCGACCCGGTCGGCCAACGAGCGGAAGAACAGCGCCTGCCCGTCGCCGAGCGCGTCGAGCACCGCGTCGTGCAGCGGAGTACGGGTCAACGCCTCGTCCGGCGGGGGCAGCAGCAGCGGCGCCGCGTCCGCGTACGCCAGGGTGACCCAGCCGTCACCCCCGGAGATCGCGCCCGACCCGGCCCAGAGCACCTCCCCGCTCGCGCACAGCTCGTCGAGCTGGGCGGGGGAGTAGTCCGCGACCCGCGCCGGCAGCACCAACCGTTCCAGGGCGGACGCCGGCACCGCCGCGCCCTGCAACTGCTCCACCGTGGCGGCGAGCGCCTCCACACCGCGCGCGGACGAGCCGACCTGCTGCCACCGGGGCAGGAACGTCGCGAGCGCCCGGGGCGGCACCGGCTCGATCTCCCGGCGCAGCGCCGCGAGCGAGCGGCGGCGCAGCATCCGCAGCACCTCGGCGTCACACCACTGGGCGCCGGCCGAATCCGGGGTGAACTCGCCGGAGACCACCCGCCCGGTGGCGGCGAGTCGCCGCAGTGCCTGCTCGACGACGAAGACGCCGAGCCCGAAGCGCGCCGCGCAGCTGGCCGCGGCGAACGGCCCGTGGGTGCGGGCGTAGCGGGCCACCAGATCACCGAGCGGATCGGCCACCGGGGCGAGGTACGCCTCGGCCACCCCCACCGGCAGCGCCACACCGAGGGCGTCGCGCAGCCGGGCGGCGTCCTCGACGCCGACCCAGCGCTGCTCGCCCGCGATCCGGACCCGCAGCACCCGGCGGGCGGCCTCCAACTCGCTGAGCCAGGCCTCCGGCACACCCCGCTCGGTCAACTCGGCGTCGCTCAGGTCACCGAGCACCCGCAGCAGCTCGACGACGTCCTCGGCGTCGCGGGGGCGGCGCTGCTCGGTCAGCCACCGCAGCTGCCGGTCGGTCTCGGTGAGCACCGCCGGATCGAGCAGCTCCCGCAGGTCGACCCGGCCGAGCAGTTCGCCGAGGAGCGTGGAGTCGAGGGCGAGCGCGGCGGCGCGGCGCTCGGCCAGCGGAGCGTCGCCCTCGTAGAGGAACGCGCCGACGTAACCGAAGAGCAGCGACCGCGCGAACGGCGACGGCGCGCTGGTCTCCACCTCGACCAGCCGCACCTTGCGGGTGGCCAGGTCACGCATCAGCCCGGCCAGTGCCGGCTGGTCGAAGACGTCCTGAAGGCACTCCCGGGCGGCTTCCAGGGTGACCGGGAAGTCGGCGTACTCGCGGGCGACGTCGAGCAGTTGCGCGGCGCGTTGGCGTTGCTGCCAGAGCGGCTGGCGGCGGCGCGGGTCGCGGCGCGGCAGCAGCAGCGACCGCGCGGCGCACTCCCGGAAGCGGGCGGCGAAGAGGGCCGACGTGCCGACCGACTCCTCCACGAGCTGAGCGACCTCGTCTGGTTCGAAGACCACCACGTCGGCGCCGGGAGGCTCGTCGGCGGTGTCCGGAAGTCGCACCACGATGCCGTCGTCGGAGGGCATCACCTGGGCGTCCACCCCGTACCGCTCGGCCAGCCGGCGGCCCACCGCGAGGGCCCACGGCCCGTTCACCCGGGCACCGAGAACGCTGTGCACGGCGAGCCGCCAGTCACCCAACTCGTCGCGGAAGCGCTCGACCACGACCGTGCGGTCGTCGGGCAGCGAGCGGGTGGCCTCGCGCTGCTCACGCAGGTAGGCCATCAGGTTGCCGGCGGCCCACTCGTCCAGCCCGCCGTCGCGCAGCGCGGTGAGTGCCGCCTCGTCGGTCTGTCGCAGCAGGGTGCGCACCCGGGCGCCGATCGCCCGACCCAGCTCCACCGGGCGGCCCAACTGGTCGCCCTTCCAGAACGGCATGCGCGCGGCCTGCCCCGGTGCGGGCGAGACCAGCACCCGGTCTGGCGTGATCTCCTCGATCCGCCAGGAGGAGGACCCGAGCAGGAAGACGTCGCCGACCCGGGACTCGTAGACCATCTCCTCGTCCAGTTCGCCGACCCGGGCGGCGCGCTCGGCGCCGGCCAGGAAGACCCCGAACAGACCCCGGTCGGGGATGGTGCCACCGCTCGTCACCGCGAGTCGCTGCGCGCCGGGGCGGCCGGTGAGCTGGTCGGTGGCCCGGTCCCAGACCAGTCGCGGGCGCAGCTCGGCGAACGCGGTGGACGGGTAGCGGCCGGAGAGCATGTCCAGTACAGCGTGCAGCGCCGAGTCGGGCAGCTCGGCGAAGGGCGCGGCCCGACGGACCAGCACGGCCAGGTCGCCCAGCGCCCACGGCTCCAGCGCCACCATCGCGACGATCTGCTGGGCCAGCACGTCCAACGGGTTGCGCGGGTAGTGCAGCTCCTCGATCGCGCCGTCGGTCATCCGCTCGGCGACCACCGCGCAGGAGAGCAGGTCGCCGCGGTGCTTGGGGAAGACCACCCCACGGGAGACGGCGCCCACCTGGTGCCCGGCCCGGCCGACCCGTTGCAGCCCGGCGGCCACGCTCGGTGGCGCCTCGATCTGCACCACCAGGTCGACAGCGCCCATGTCGATGCCCAGCTCCAGGCTAGAGGTGGCCACCACCGCCGGCAGCTGGCCGGACTTGAGCGCCTCCTCGATGTGCTTGCGCTCCTCCCGGGAGACGCTGCCGTGGTGGGCACGGGCGATCACGGGCGCCGCGCCGGTGGCCGCGCCGGACTGCGCCATCACCTCGGCCGGCGGCCGGTTGCGCACCGGGCCGGCGGGCCCACCCCAGCGCTGCGCGCCGGACGCCGGGCCGTCGTCGGCCGCCGGGTCGTCGCCCGCCGGCAACCCCTCGGGTACGACGATCGTGCCCTCGCCCGACGCGGAGGCGGCCACCGCCTCGGCGGCCAGCTCGTTGAGCCGGGCGCAGAGGCGCTCGGCGCTGCGGCGGGAGTTGGTGAAGACGATCGTCGAGCGGTGCTGCCCGATGAGGGTGAAGACACGCTCCTCCACGGCCGGCCAGATCGACGCCCGACGTGGCCCGGGGCCGCCGAGGTCGTCCTCCGGTGGCTGGTCCTGCTCGTCCAGGCGGGTCATGTCCTCCACCGGGACCTGCACGCTGACCTCGATGGTCTTCGGCGTGGCGGGCTGCACCACGTCGACCGGGCGGGCACCGCCGAGGAACTGCGCGCAGGCGTCGATCGGCCGAACCGTGGCCGAGAGGCCGATGCGCTGCGCCGGGGCGGGCAGCAGCTCGTCGAGACGTTCGAGGGAGAGAGCGAGGTGGGCACCGCGTTTGCTGCCGGCCACCGCGTGCACCTCGTCGACGATCACCGTCTGGACGCCGCGCAGCGAGTCGCGAGCCGCGGACGTGAGCAGCAGGAAGAGCGACTCGGGCGTGGTGATAAGGATGTCGGGAGGGGTGCGGGCGAAGGCTCGTCGCTCGTCGGCCGGCGTGTCGCCGGTGCGCATGCCGACGGTGATGTCGGGCGGCGTGACGCCCAGCCGGGTGGCCGCCTGCCGGATGCCGGCGAGCGGGGCGCGCAGGTTGCGCTCCACGTCGACGGCGAGAGCCTTGAGTGGGCTGACGTAGAGCACACGGCAGCGCTGGCGGGCCTCGGCCGGGGCCGGCTCGCGGGCCAGGCGGTCCAGTGACCAGAGGAAGGCCGCGAGCGTCTTGCCCGAGCCGGTGGGCGCCACCACGAGCGCGTTACGACCGGCGGCGACCGACCGCCAGGCACCGGTCTGCGCGGCGGTCGGAGCGGCGAATGCGTTGTCGAACCAGGCGCGGGTGGCCGGGCCGAACCCGGCGAGCACCGCGCCGGCGTCTGTGTCTGCCCCGGTCACCGGTCCATCGTGCCCCGCCGGTCCGACAACGACGAACGACCTCGCGACGGAATAGGCGAGCAAAAGGCAAAAAGCGTGGAACGTGCGCTTAATACGTTAAGTCTCACTTAACTGCTTGCTTCTGAGGAGCAACATAAAGTAACTTCACTCGCAACGCGACCCGGGGTGAGGGGATTTGATGGCCGGCGAGCAGCGCACCGTCGAACCGGGCACCGACGTGCTGATCCGCAAGGTCGACAGCCACCTCGCCGCGCTCCGCACCGGCCTGCACGGCCCCGAGCTCGAGCTCGCCGAACGTCTCGCCCGCTGCCTGCGCGAGCTGGTCCTCTGCACCGCCCAGGCCAGCGCCGCCGACCGGGGTCAGGTCCGCGTCGCCGTCCACTACTTCGTACTGCGTCGCGAGAGCCGCGGCCGCCTCCTCGCGGTGCGGTCGCTGACCGCCGCCGAACGGGTGGTCGACCGGGTCGCCCGCCAACTCGGCCGCCCCGACCTGCTGGCCGAGCTCCGCCGCGCCCGCCCCACCCCCGACGACGCACAACCCCTGAACAACGCCCTACTGACCTAATCCCTCAGGCTCCGGCCCAACTCAACCCTGGCTTGCCTCGGCCCGGCCCCGCTCGGCCTCGGCTCGGCCCCGTCTGGTCTTGGCCCGGCCCGGCCTGCCCGGCCCGGCCCGGCCTGCCCGGCCCGGCCCGGCCTGCCCTGCCCCGGGCCTCGCTCGATCGATCATGGAGTTGTGGTGGGGGACGATTGCCCCAAACATCACCAAGCCAGGCACCACAACTCCATGATCGACGGGGTCGAGCAGCCCTCCTCCGCGATCTTGCACTTTCTGTCGTGGCATTAGGGGCATTCTGCGTATCTCGGCAACAGGAACTGCAAGATCGGCGCGGGTGGGCGGAGGTCGCGCGGGTGGGCAGGTCGCGCGGGTGGGCGGAGGTCGCGCGGGTGGGGCAGGTCGTGCGGGTGGGGTGGGGGTTGGGGTGTGGCTTGATGGGGGGATTTCGGCAAAACCGCCCGGCGGAGGACGAACTGGCGTCTGATCGCTGCTAGGCGCCACCGCTGCCACGGGCGTCGGCCATGTCGATCGGGAGCGCAGGTGCTGGTACTGCTCATCCTCCATGTCGTGGCGGCCCTCGCCGCGCCCCTGCTCGTTCGCCTGTGGGGTTCGCGCGCGTGTTACCCGCTGGCGCTCGCGCCGGCCGCCGCGTTCTGCTGGGCGGTGGCCCGCACCCCGGCCGTCGCCGACGGTGGGGCGGTGGTCGAGACGTACCCGTGGATTCGGCAGTTGGGCCTCGACATCGCGTTTCGGCTTACCACGCTGTCCTGGCTGATGACGCTGCTGATCGGCGGCGTCGGCGCGTTGGTGCTGGTCTACAGCGCCCGTTACTTCAGCGCCGGCTCCATCGGGCTGGCGCGGTTCGCCGCCGTCCTGGTGGCCTTCGCCGGCGCGATGCTCGTCCTGGTCTTCGCCGACGACCTCCTGCTGCTCTACGTCGGCTGGGAGCTGACCACGATCTTCTCGTACCTGCTGATCGGGCACAGCACCGAACGACGGTCCAGCCGGTGGGCGGCGGCCCAGGCGTTGACGGTCACCACGCTCGGCGGGCTCGCCATGCTCGTCGGGTTCATCATGCTTGGCGAGCACGCCGGCACCTACCGCTGGTCGGAGATCAGCGCGCAGCCGCTGCCCGGCGGCGGGTACCTGGTGGGCGCCGTGCTGCTGATCCTGGCCGGCGCGCTGTCCAAGTCGGCGGTGCTGCCGTTCAGCTCGTGGCTGCCGGTCGCGATGGCCGCACCCACACCTGTCAGCGCGTACCTGCACGCCGCCGCGATGGTCAAGGCCGGCGTCTACCTGGTCGGGCTGCTCGCGCCGGTGCTCGCCACGGTCGGCCCGTGGCGGCCGGTGGTGCAGGTCGCCGGCGTGGCGACCATGCTGCTCGGTGGGTGGGCCGCGCTGCGTCAGACCGACCTGAAGCTCCTGCTGGCGTACGGGACGGTCAGCCAGCTCGGCCTGCTTGTCGCGGTGACCGGCTCGGGAACCCCGGACGCCGCCCTGGCCGGCACGGCGATGCTGTTGGCGCACGCCCTGTTCAAGGCGGCGCTGTTCCTGGTCGTCGGCATCATCGATCACAGTGCCGGCACCCGTGACCTGCGCGAGTTGTCCGGGCTGCGGCACTGGTCCCGACCGCTGTTCGTGGTCGCCGTGCTGGCCGCGGCGTCGATGGCCGGGGTGCCGCCGATGGTCGGCTTCGTGGCGAAGGAGGCGGTGTTCGGGGCGTTCACCGACCAACCGGCGCTCCTCACCGGCCTGGTCGCCGGGACGGTGCTCACCGTCGCCTACAGCGCCCGTCTTCTCTGGGGCGCGTTCGCCGACCGGCCGGGCGTGGACCCGGTCCCGCCGGGGCCGATCGCCGCGTCGCTGCTGGTGCCGCCCGCGGTGCTCGCGGGTGTCGGTCTGCTCGCCGGCCCGGCCGCGAGCGTGCTTGACGAGCTGCTGCGCCCGTACGCCGATCTGCTCGGCGGGGTCGACGCGCACCTGGCGCTCTGGGCCGGACCGACCCCGGCGCTCGGCCTGTCCGTGCTGGCGCTCGTCGCCGGCGGCCTGCTCTTCGCCGTGCGCGGGCCGCTCGCCCCGGTGCTGGCCCGGCTCCGTTCGCCGGTGGGGGGCAATCAGGGGTACGAGTGGGTCGTGGGTCGGTTCGACCGGCTGGCCATCAAGGTGACGAGCGCGACCCAGCGCGGCTCCCTGCCGCAGTATCTGGGCGTCATCCTGGTCACCCTGGTGCTGGTGCCCGGCACGGCGATGGTCTCGGCCAGCCCCTGGCGGGCGCGGATTCCGCTCTGGGACAGCCTGTTGCAGCCGGTGGTCGTGCTGGTGATCACGGTGGCGGCGGTGCTCGCGGTCGGCGCCCGTCGCCGGTTGACCGCGATGCTGCTGGTGGGCATGACGGGCTACGGCACGGCGATGCTGTTCGTGCTGCACGGGGCGCCTGACCTGGCGCTCACCCAGTTTCTGGTGGAGACCTCGACGATCGCGGTCTTCGTGCTGGTGCTGCGTCGCCTGCCGGAGCGGTTCTCGGCCCGCCCGCTGCGCCGTACCCGTTGGGTCCGCCGGGCGATCGGGGTGACGGCGGGTGTGGTGGCCGCCGGGCTGGCCCTCACCGCCGTCGGTGCCCGCCGGGCACCGGACATCTCCGCGGCCTTCCCGGATCTGGCGGTGGTGCACGGGTACGGCCGCAACGTGGTCAACGTGACCCTCGTCGACATCCGGGCCTGGGACACGATGGGCGAGCTGGCGGTGCTGGTGGTGGCCGCGACCGGGGTGGCCAGCCTGATCTTCGAACGGTCCCGCACCGGGCCACGGCCGCGCCGGCCCGAGGCGGACCAGGGGGTTGGGCGCGGCCGGCCGGTGTGGCTGCGCGGCGGCCCCACCCTCTACGAGGAGCGCCGCTCGATCGTGCTCGAAGTGGTCATCCGGCTGATCTTCCACACCGTGGTGCTGTTCTCACTGTTCCTGCTCTTCTCCGGGCACAACGCGCCCGGCGGCGGGTTCGCTGGCGGTCTGGTGGCGGGTCTCGCCCTGGTGGTCCGTTATCTGGCCGGGGGCCGGTACGAGCTGACCGAGGCGGCCCCGATCGGCGCCGGCGCGATTCTCGGCGCCGGACTGGCCGTGGCGGTGGGCAGCGGCGTGGTGGCCCTGCTGCTCGGTGGGTCGGTGCTGGAGAGCGCGAAGGTCGACCAGGCCCTGCCACTGATCGGCGACGCCCATCTGGTCACGTCACTCTTCTTCGACATCGGCGTGTACCTGGTCGTGATCGGGCTGGTGCTGGACATCCTGCGCAGCCTCGGCGCCGAGGTGGACCGGCACATCGAGGCGACCGGGACGGCCACCGGCGGGTTGGCCGTCGACAAGGGAGAGCGGCCGTGAGCGTGAGGAGTGAGCCGGGTTTGCGAGCCCCGCAGTCGCGAACAGGGGTGGGTGCCGTGAGCGTGAGGAGTGAGCCGGGTTTGCGAGCCCCGCAGTCGCGAACAGAGGTGGGTGCCGTGAGCGTGAGGAGTGAGCCGGGTTTGCGAGCCCCGCAGTCGCGAACAGAGGTGGGTGCCGTGAGCGTGAGGAGTGAGCCGGGTTTGCGAGCCCCGCAGTCGCGAACAGAGGTGGGCTCATGACGGAGAGCGGTGCGGGGCCGACGTTGGTGCTGGTGCTTGCCGTCGCGGTGCTTGTCGGGTGCGGGGTGATCCTGTTGTTGGAGCGCAGTCTGACCCGGATCCTGCTCGGGGTGATCCTGCTCGGCAACGGGGTGAACCTGTTGATCCTGTTGGGCGGGCGGTCGGGTGGGGCACCGATCGTCGGGACGGGTCCGGTGGGGCGGATGAGTGATCCGCTGCCGCAGGCAATGGTGTTGACGTCCATCGTGATCACCTTCGGGTTCACCGCGTTCCTGCTCGCGGTGGCGTACCGCAGTTGGTACCTCTCCGGCGACGACGAGGTGCCCGACGACCTGGAGGACCGGCAGATCATCCGCCGGGCCGGCCGGAAGGAGTCGGGCGCGGTCGACCTCGGTGGGGAGGGCCCGAACGGTGACCCGGAGCAGGTCGATCCGGAGCCGGCCCGTCGGCGGCTTCGACGCGGGGACGACGCGTGATGAGCACACTGGTGCCGTTGCCGGTGGTGGTGCCGCTGCTCGGTGCGGCGTTGACCCTGCTGTTGGCCGGCAAGCCCCGGCTTCAGCGCGCGATAAGCGTGCTGTGCCTGTGCGGCACCCTGACGGTGGCGGTGCTGTTGCTGGTGCAGGCGTACCGCTTCGGGCCGGTCGTGGTGGCGGTCGGGGCGTGGCCGGCGCCGGTCGGCATCGTCCTGGTGGCCGATCAGCTCGCCGCGCTGATGCTCGTGGTGTCCTCGGCGGTGACCCTCTGCGTGCTGCTGTATTCGGTGGGCCAGGGGCGCAGCGACACGAGCGAGACCACGCCCGTGTCGATCTTCCACCCGACGTACCTGGTGCTCACCGCCGGCGTCACCAACGCGTTCCTGGCGGGTGACCTGTTCAACCTCTTCGTGGGGTTCGAGATCCTGTTGGCCGCCAGCTTCGTGCTGATCACCCTGGGTGGCACCGAGACCCGGATCCGGACCGGGTCGACGTACGTCGTGGTCAGCATCCTCTCCTCGATGATCTTCCTGACGTCTGTGGGTCTGGTGTACGCGGCCACCGGCACACTCAACCTCGCCCAGCTCGCCCAGCGCCTCGACGATCTGCCCGGCGGGGTCCGGCTGGCCCTGGAGCTGATGTTGCTGCTGGGCTTCGCGATCAAGGCGGCGGTCTTCCCGCTGTCGGCCTGGCTGCCGGACAGCTACCCCACCGCGCCGGCGCCGGTCACGGCCGTCTTCGCGGGTCTGCTCACCAAGGTGGGCGTCTACGCGATCATCCGCACCGAGACGTTGCTGTTTCCCGGCGGGCGTGCCCACGTGCTGCTCATGGTCGTCGCCGGGTTGACCATGGTGATCGGCATCCTCGGTGCGGTGGCCCAGTCCGACATGAAGCGACTCTTCTCGTTCACCCTGGTCAGCCACATCGGCTACATGATCTTCGGGGTGGCGTTGAGCACCGCCGCCGGGCTCTCCGGCGCGATCTTCTACGTGGTGCACCACATCACCATCCAGACCACGCTGTTCCTCGTCGCCGGACTGATCGAGGAGCGCGCCGGCAGCACCGACCTGCGCCGCATCGGCGGACTGGCCCGGGTGACCCCGCTGCTCGGCGTGCTCTTCTTCATCCCGGCCATGAACCTCGCCGGAGTGCCACCGTTCTCCGGCTTCCTCGGCAAGCTCGGCCTGCTCCAGGCCGGGGTCGCGACCGGCGGCCCGCTGCCCGGGGTGCTGGTCGCGGCCGGCACGCTGACAAGCCTGCTCACCCTGTACGTGGCGTCCCGGGTCTGGAACATCGCCTTCTGGCGCGCGCCCCGGCTGGCCACAAACGAGCCGGTGGTCCAGTTGCCGAAGCTGATGGTGGGCGCCACCGTGGCCCTGGTCACGCTCGGGCTCGCGTTGACGGTCCTGGCCGGTCCGCTCTTCGACGTCACCGCCGACGCGGCCGCCGATCTGCGGATGCGTACCCCGTACATCCGTGCCGTGCTGCCTGGCGGCGTGCCGTGACCGGCCCCGACGAGCCGGCCCCCGACGCCGCCGGGCCCACCGGGGCGGCGCCGGCGCCCGACGCCACCCGGCCCACCGGGGGCAGGCCCGGCCGGCTCGGGCGCTGGCGGGACCAGGCCGTGGCGCTCGGGTGGCTGGTGCTGGTCTGGAACCTGCTCTGGGGCGACATCAACTGGGCCAACCTGGTCGGTGGCCTCCTTGTCGGCGGGGCCGTGCTGGTCTTCTTCCCGCTGCCCGCGGTCAGCTTCGGTGGCCGGCTGCGGCCGGGGGCGCTGCTGGTGTTCGCGGGCCGGTTCGCCGTCGAGCTGGTCAGTGCGAGCCTGCACGTCGCCCGGATCGCCGTACAGCCCGGCTACCGGCCGCGCGGGGCGATCATCGCGGTCCGGTTGCGGGTGTCCACCGACCTGAACCTGGCGCTCACCGCCGAGGCGGTCTCGCTGGTGCCGGGCACGTTGATCCTCGAGGTGGACCGGGACTCCGGAACGCTCTACCTGCACGTGCTGGACACGCACGACCCGGCGGACCTGGACGTGGCCCGGGACCGCACGCTCACCGTCGAGCGGCGAATCGTCCGCGCGGTGGGCTCCACCAGCGAGCTGCGCCACCTCGACGTCACCGCACCCGAGAAGGGAACCCACCCGTGACCACGTTCCTGGCCGTCGTCCTGACCGTGCTGCTGTCGGTCACCGCGCTCCTCGCGCTGGCCCGCCTCTACCGCGGCCCGTCGCTCGTGGACCGGGTGATCGCGGCGGACATGCTGCTCGCCACCATGGTCGGAGCGGTGGGCGCCGAGGCGGCGGTCAACCGGCACGCCACCACGCTGCCCGTGCTGGTCGTGCTGTCCCTGCTCGGTTTCGTGGGCTCGGTGTCACTGGTCCGCTTCGCCGTCCGGGAGCAGCAGTGATCGGCACCGTCGCCGACTGGCTCGGCGCCGGCTGTCTGGTGGCCGGCGCGCTGCTCGGCCTGGCCGCCGCGATCGGCGTACTGCGTTTTCCGGACGCGCTGTCCCGGATGCACGCGGCCACCAAGCCGCAGGTGCTCGGGGTGCTCCTGTTGCTGCTGGGCATCGCGTTGCGGCTGCGGTCCCCGGCCGACCTGGGCATGATCCTGCTGGTGGCGGTCTTCCAGTTGGCGACCGCGCCGGTCGCGGCGCAGATGATCGGGCGGGCCGCGTACCGGTCGGGGCGGCTCGACCGGAGCCTGCTCGACGCCGATGAGCTGGCCGAACGCGGATCTGGCGGTGGGTCGGCGGGGCCGGCGTGACGACCCGGTGAACAGGACGATCCGCTCCTTCGGCCCACCCCCAGCGGAGTCACAGCCAGCGCCGATAAAATAGCGGGCATGATCGACTCTTCTGCCCAGGAGGGCAGCAGTAGCCAGCCGGGTCGTGCCCGGCATATCCCCGTACCGACGACCCCGGGAGCCCTGAGCGACCCGTGTTGATCGTCGTTGGTCTCCTTCTGATCATTGTTCTCACTGCCGCCACGGGTTACTTCGTGGCACAGGAGTTCGGCTACGTCGCCGTCGACCGGGGCAAGCTGCGCCAGCTCGCCGACGACGGCGACCCGGCCGCCGCCCGGGCCCTGACCGTCACCAGCCGGCTCTCCTTCATGCTCTCCGGCGCCCAACTCGGCATCACCGTCACCGCCCTGCTCGTCGGTTACGTCGCCGAGCCGTACCTGGGCGCCGGTCTCGCCGACCTGCTCGGCGTGGCGGGCGTCAGCGAGGGGGTCACCCTGCCGCTCTCGGTGGTGTTGGCCCTGGTCATCGCCACCATCGTGCAGATGGTGCTCGGTGAGCTGGCCCCGAAGAACCTGGCCATCGCCCGAGCTGAGCCGTTGGCTCGGGCGCTGAGCCGGTCCACCCTCGTCTACCTGGCCGTCGCCGGGCCGCTGATCCGGCTCTTCGACCGGGCGTCGATCCGGCTGCTGCGCCGGGTCGGCATCGAGCCGATCGAGGAGCTGCCAAGTGGCGCCACCCCGGCCGACCTGGAGCAGATCATCGCCGAGTCCCGCGAGGAGGGCAGCCTGGACGCCGAGATGTCCACGCTGCTCGACCGAGGTCTGGACTTCCGCGAGCTGACCGCCGGGGAGGCCATGGTGCCCCGGGTCGACGTGCACACCGTACGGGCGCACGAGCCGGTCAGCCGGGTGGTCGAGCTGCTGGACACCGGCCACTCCCGTTTCCCGGTACGCGGTGCGGAGGGCGTCGACGACCTGCTCGGCATCGTCGGCATCGCCGACGTGCTCGGCGTACCCCCGGGGGAGCGGGCCACCACCCCGGTGAGCGCGGTGGCCGGGCCGCCGCTGCTCGTACCGGAGACGTTGCCCCTGCCCACGGTGCTCGACCGCCTGCGGTCCGGGCACCGGCAGATGGCGGTGGTGGTCGACGAGTACGGCGGCTTCGCCGGCGTCATCACTCTCGAGGACATCGCCGAGGAGCTGGTCGGCCCGATCCGTGACGAGGACGACCCACCGGAGCGGGCACCGGCCCGGCAGGACGACGGTTCCTGGGTGGTGCCGGCCCGCTGGCGGATCGACGAGGTCGCCGACAGCACCGGCATCGCGCTGCCCGAGGCCCCGGAGTACGACACCCTGTCCGGGTTGGTGATGCGGGAGCTGGGCCGGGTTCCGGAGGTCGGTGACCGGCTGGAGATCAGCCTGCAACCCGAGGGGGCGGACGGCGAGGACAACGAGGCGGAGCCCCGGGCGCTCGTCGAGGTGCTGGCCGTGGACCGGCACGTGGCCGACTCGGTGCGGTTGCAGCTGAGCAAACCCGAGGTGACCGCATGAGCGCGAGGAGTGAGCTTGCGAGCCCCGCAGTCGCGAATGAAGGACAGCACCGATGAGCCCCGGAATCGCCCTGTTCAGTTCGGTGATCCTGCTGGCGCTGAACGGGTTCTTCGTGGCCGCCGAGTTCGCCCTGGTGGCCAGCAAGCGCTACCGCCTGGAGCAGGCGGCGGCGAACGGTGGTCGGGCGGCGCGGGCCGCGCTCGACGGCGTCCGCGAGCTGTCGCTGATGCTGGCCGGCGCGCAGCTCGGCATCACCCTGTGCACCCTGGGCCTGGGTGCGCTGGCCGAGCCGGCGATCGAGCACCTGCTCAGCCCGCTGCTGCACGCGGTGGGCCTCCCGGACGCGGCAAGTCACCTGATCGCCTTGATCTTCGCCCTCGGGGTGGTGACCTTCCTGCACCTGGTGGTGGGGGAGATGGCGCCGAAGTCGTGGGCGATCACCGACGCGGAACGCTCGGCGACGCTGCTCGCGTTGCCGTTCCGCGCCTTCGCCCGGGTCTCCCGGCCGGTGCTCTCCGCGCTGAATGCCCTGGCCAACGCGATCCTGCGACTGTTCGGCGTCAACCAGCAGGACCAGCTGGCCCAGGTGCACGGCCCGGACGAGCTGCGGATGCTGCTGGAGCAGTCCCGTGAGCACGGGCTGCTCGGTGCCGAGCAGCACCAGTTGCTGACAAGCATGCTGGAGTTGCAGGGCACCTCGGTGGCGCAGGTGATGGAGCCGTTCTCCACCATGGTCACCGTCCGCCGCGACGACCCGGCCGGGCGGATCGAGGAGGTCAGCCGGGACAGCGGCCGGTCCCGGCTCGCGGTGCTCGACGAGGCGGGTGACGTGTGCGGTCTGGTGCACGTCCGGGAGGCGGTACGGGTGGTCACCACCGGCCGGGTCGCCACCGCCGGCGAGCTGATGACACCCGCGTTCACCCTGCCCGCGACGTCGTCCGTCACCGAGGCGGTAGCGGCGATGCGGGCCCGACAGTCGCAACTCGCGCTGGTCCGCAACGGTGGTGGCCCGGCCCGGCCGATCGGCTTCGTGGCCCTGGAGGACCTCCTGGAGGAGGTCATCGGGGAGTTCGACGACGAGACCGACACGGTGCCCCGCGGGCGGCGCATGAGGTAGGAGCCCGACCCGGCCGTCCGTACAGACGACGTGCGGCCGGGTCGACGCTCGGCCTGGCGGCGCTGCTCGGCGTCCGCGGGCTTGAGTGGACCCCGTCCGGGTAGGCGCGCCTGGTGGGGCCGGCGGAGCCCCGTCCCAGGAGGGGGCGCGCGGTGCGGCTGACGGGAGTGTCACCGGAGTCCGGCCGTACCGGGCTGTCCGTGCAGACCACGCTGCCCAACCCGAGTACCCGTCCGGGCCTGCGCCTGCCCGGGCGGGTGACCCTCGCGGCCGGCCCGGACAACGTGCTGGTGCGGCACATCCGACTCGGTCTCGTCACCACCGTCGAACCGGACGACCCGGCCGGGGCCCGCCGTCTCATGCAGTTCCACCAGGTGCCGATCGCCGGCCGGTTCGTCGTACCGGCCGGTCGGCGCCGGGCCGTCGACTTCGCGTTCCCGCTGCCGTGGGAGACCCCGGTGACCACCTTCGGTGGGGTGCCGCTGCTGAGCCTGCGAATGGGCCTGCGGACCGAGGTGTCGCTCGACCCCGACCTCGACCAGGGCGCCATGGTGCCGGTCTTCGTGCACCCGATCCCGACCCAGCAGCACGTGCTGGCGGCACTGGACACGCTGGGCTTCATGATCCGTCAAGCCGGCCTGGTCGAGGGCGGGTTGCCGGGGGTGGAGCACACCCTGCCGTTGCACCAGCGGTGGGGCTACTGGGTGGGCCCCCTCTACGCCGGCCCGATCACCGAGATGGAGGTGATCTTCGTGACCAACTCGGCCGGCCTGGAGGCGATCCTCTGGATGGACCGCAAGCTGGCCCTGGCCGGCATCACCCACCAGAGCATCAGCCGGTTCCGGCTCTGGCACGAGGACGCCGACCGGCGGGACTGGGTCGCCACGGTGGACGGCTGGATCCGCCAGGCCATCAACCGACACGCCGAAGCCGCCGCACACGCCGACTGGTCCGCGCAGATCACGCATTCGGCCCACGTCAGCCGCCACCCCGACCGACCGATCCAACCGGGCTACGGCCTGGGTGGCGCAACCGCGACTGGGTGCGCGGCCGGCGGCGGCAACTACAGGCCGAACGCCGGGTGCCGGACGGGGTCATCGCGGAGCTGATGACCGGTC
>NZ_JBSGIV010000053.1:0-52275 GCF_053605225.1 Micromonospora sp. NPDC003944 | reverse complement strand
GCCGCAGGCCCGGCCGCCGCAGGCCCGACCGCCGCAGGCCCGACCGCCGCAGGCCCGACCGCCGCAGGCCCGACCGCCGCAGGCCCGACCGACCCGGACGCACCCGTCTCCGCCACCCGCAGCGCTGCCCGGACGGGCACCGTCACGACCAGCGCGGACACCGACACGACCAGCACGGGCACCGACACGACCAGTGCTGGCGCTTCCGATCACGGGACACCCGAGGCAGCGCCGACGAGCAAGCCGCGACGGACCCGCAAGGCGAAGGCCAATCCGGACACCACCACCTCCGACGCGGCTGACGACACGGCCCCGGCCAGCCCGGCAACCACCCCCGAGCCGAGCACCGGCCGCGCCACGAAGGGCACGCGGCCAGGCAAGTCCGCCGACACCACCGGCTCCGAGGTGAAGCGCGCACCGGCCGCCACCGCCTCCGACGCGAAGCAGGCACCGGCCACCGCGGCAACCGTCGGAGCCGGCGCGACGCAGGCGCCGGCCGGCCCGAAGCCCCCCGCGACGGCCGACGCCGCACCGGCACCGACCACCGCCTCCGGCACCGCTGGTGCCGACGCCACCGCATCCCCGAGGGTCCCGAAGACCGGCACGGGCAGCACCACGGCACCGGCCGCCGCGACCAGGGGTTCCGCAGTGGCCGGGGCCGGTGACACGGACACCGCACGGCCCGCCGCCGAGGACGTTTCCGCCGCAGGGTTGTTCGAGGCCACCGCCGCCGGTGACCCGGACGCCCACCTGTGGACGCCGACGCCGTCGGCCTGGCCGGTCACCTCGACCTGGGCGGTGCCACCACAGGCCGCACAGCCGGGAGCGACGGCATCGGAGGGGCCGAGCGGGTCTGCCGAGCCGACCGGCCCGACAGCCCGGCCCCGGCACCGGGCGCCGTTGCCGGACCTGAGCCGGGCTGGCACCTGGAACGCATTCGACACCTCCCGGCGGGGCAGGTCGGCGGGATCGCCGGACAGTTCGCCGGCACCGACGGCGCCTACCGATGCCAGCGAGACGACCGCTCCGGCCGAACGTCCGGGCCCGACCGGCGCGCCCGCGAACGCCGCAAGCGCCCCCACCGGCACTGCCGATACGGCGCCTGCCGACGGCACGTCCGCAGCGTCGACGTCGCCGAAGGTGGCAGAGCAGCCGTCCCGGCGTGGGCGGCTCGGCGGGCTGTTCCGCCGCAACCGGTCCCGCGCCGACGAGGAGAGCCCCAAGACGTCGGACGAGGCGGAGCCGCTGGCGTCCCAGGACGAGGAGTTCGTCGACTGGGTGGCCGGTCTGAGCAAGCCGGTGACGGACAACGACCCCGGGCAGGAGAACGACCGCAGATCACTGCGCTCCACCGGTCGACACCACCGCGACTGACCCACCCCGACCGACCTGCCGCGGTCGACCTGCCCCGGTCGACCTGCGTCACGCGGCGTTCAGACCCACCGCCCAACCGCTTGATCGACTCGGGTTCATTGATACCGGGCCAACCCACCGACCGGGACACCCCGACATCCGTGAACCCGAGTTGATCAATCGAAGCAGCCGCGCCGGACCGGGCTGGGCAGATCAGGCGAGCGGGAGGTACACCCGGCCGCCACCGGAGACGAACTCCTCCGACTTGTCCTTCATGCCGCGTGCCGCGTACTCCTTGAGCTCTTGGGTGATCTTCATGGAGCAGAACTTCGGGCCACACATCGAGCAGAAGTGCGCGGTCTTCGCGGGCTCGGCGGGCAGGGTCGCGTCGTGGTACGAGCGCGCCGTCTCCGGGTCCAGCGAGAGGTTGAACTGGTCCTCCCAGCGGAACTCGAACCGCGCCTTCGAGAGAGCGTCGTCCCAGGCCTGCGCGCCGGGGTGCCCCTTGGCCAGGTCCGCCGCGTGCGCCGCGATCTTGTACGCGATCACGCCCGCCTTCACGTCGTCCCGGTCCGGTAGGCCGAGGTGCTCCTTCGGCGTGACGTAGCAGAGCATCGCGGTGCCGAACATGCCGATCATCGCGGCGCCGATCGCCGAGGTGATGTGGTCGTACGCCGGAGCGATGTCGGTGGTCAGCGGACCGAGCGTGTAGAAGGGCGCCTCGTGGCACCACTCCTGCTGGAGGTCCACGTTCTCCTTGATCTTGTGCATCGGCACGTGACCAGGGCCCTCGATCATCACCTGGACGTCGTACGCCCAGGCCACCTTGGTCAGCTCGCCGAGGGTGCGCAGCTCGGCGAACTGCGCCTCGTCGTTGGCGTCCGCGATCGACCCCGGGCGCAGCCCGTCACCGAGGGAGAACGTCACGTCGTACTTCGCGAGGATCGCGCACAACTCCTCGAAGTTCGTGTAGAGGAAGTTCTCCTCGTGGTGCGCCAGGCACCACGCCGCCATGATCGAACCGCCCCGGGACACGATCCCGGTCACCCGGTCCACGGCCAGCGGCACGTACGGCAGGAGCACCCCGGCGTGCACGGTCATGTAGTCCACGCCCTGCTCGGCCTGCTCGATCACGGTCTCCCGGAACACCTCCCAGCTCAGCTTCACCGGGTCGCCGCCGACCTTCTCCAGCGCCTGGTAGATCGGCACCGTCCCGATCGGCACCGGCGAGTTCCGGACGATCGCCTCCCGGGTCTCGTGGATCCGCTTGCCGGTGGACAGGTCCATCACGGTGTCCGCGCCCCAGCGGGTGGCCCAGGTCAGCTTCTCCACCTCCTCGGCCACCGAGGAGCTGACCGCCGAGGTGCCGATGTTGGCGTTCACCTTGACCAGGAACGCCTTGCCGATGATCGCCGGCTCGCACTCCGGGTGGTTCACGTTGAGCGGGAGCACCGCCCGACCGGCCGCGATCTCGGCCCGTACCAGCTCCGGGTCGACGTTCTCCCGGATCGCCACGAACTCCATCTCGGGCGTCACCACACCGGCCCGCGCGTACGCCAACTGGGTGGGCCGACGGTTACCCCGCCCGGCGAGCGGCGTGCCCGCACCCCGCACCGGCGCCACGTCACCCCGCTCGGCGATCCACGGGCCCCGCAGTGCGGGCAACCCCACCGACGGGTCCGAACCGGGCCCGGACGTGTCGTAGAGCCGCACCGGCGGCAGGTCGCCGGTCAGCCCCACCTCCGCAAACGGCACCCGGACATCCGGCCGGGACCCCTCGACGTACACCTTGCCTCGTGCGTGCATGACAGCCTCCCTGGTGATCAAGCGGACCAGCCGAAGTGGTTCAACGGCCCGCGCCCCGCGCCCAGCTCCCAGCCCCGCGCGCCGGTCAGCGCACGGAGCACGTACTCCTTGGCGGTCCCCACGGCGGCCGGCACCGGATCGCCCAGACCGAGCCGCACCGCGATCGCCGCCGAGAACGAGCACCCGGTGCCGTGGGTGTGCCGGGTCTCCACCCGGGGCGCGCGCAACAGGGTGGTGACGCCGCCACCGTGCAGCACGTCGACCGCCTCACCCCCGTCCAGGTCACCGCCGGTGACCACCACGTACTCCGGGCCACCGGCCCCCAGGGCCTCGGCGGCCACGACCATCGCGGCCACGTCGTCCACCGGGCGTCCGGTGAGCGCCGCGGCCTCCGCACAGTTCGGGGTCGCCACCCGGGCGTACGGCAGGAGCCGCTCCACCGCGCCCACCACGCCGAGCCGGTGACCACTCGTGGCGACGAGCACCGGGTCGACGACGAGCTGCGGCAGTCGACCGTCCCGCGCCGCCTCGGCCACCACGTCCGCGATCGCCGGGGTGCCGAGCATTCCCGTCTTCACCGCGCAGACGGCGAAGTCGCTGAGCACGCTGTCCAACTGCTCGGTGACCGTGCGTGGAGGCAACGGCAGCACCGCGTCGACACCCCGGGTGTTCTGCGCGGTGACCGCGGTGAGGACGCTGGTGCCGTACGCGCCCAACGCGGCGAAGACCTTCAGGTCGGCCTGGATGCCGGCGCCGCCGCCGGAGTCCGAGCCGGCAATGGTGAGGGTGGTGCGCGGTGTCACGTATCCCCCTTGGTTGCGGTTTGGGTCAGCTCAGGGGTGACCGCCTCTTGGAAAGCGCTGGTCAGGGTGGCGGCTGTTTCGGTGGTGTTCTTTGCTCGCATGAGCGCGCCCAGCACTGCCACTCCGGTGGCTCCGGCTCCTACGCAGGCGGTCACCTGGTCTGGGGTTTCGATTCCGCCGAGGGCCAGCACGGGCACCGGGCTGACCTCGATCAGCTTGCGGAGGCCGTCGGTGCCCAGGGGCGGGCCGTAGCCGGGTTTGGTCTTCGTCGGCCAGACCGGGGAGACGGTGGCGTAGTGCTCGGTGGACAGGCGGTCCAGCTCGCTCCGGTCGTGGCAGGAGCGGCCGACGAGGCCGTGGGTCGGCGGTGGGTACGGGCCGGCAGCGGGCAGGTGCACGGCGTCGCCGCCGAGCGGGTCGGGGCCGGCCACGACGAGGGTTCCGCCGACGTCGGCGAGGATGGCGCGCAGGTCGGCGGCGAGGGCGGCCCGCTCGGCGCGCGGCAGATCCTTCTCCCGCAGCACCACCCAGCGCACTCCCCCGGCCACCGCCCCCGCCACGACCCGGTCGAGCCCACCGCGCGCGACGAGCCGATCGGTCAGGACGACGATCCCGGACGGCGGGGTCACAGCTCGGGTCTTCCCTCGTCGGGCGTGGAGGCGAGCGCGTGGAAGCGACGCTCGATCCGGCCGGCGCCGGCGGCGAGACGCCCGGCCTCGACCGCGTACCGCATGGCGGTGGCCATCGCCACCGGGTCGGCCGCCCGGGTGACGGCGCTCGCCAGCAGCACCCCGTCGCAGCCCAGCTCCATGGCCAGGGCCGCGTCGGACGCCGTGCCGATGCCGGCGTCGAGGATCACCGGCACGTCCACGACCTGCCGGATGAGTCGAATGTGGTGCGGGTTGCCGACCCCGAGCCCCGACCCGATCGGGGAGCCGGCCGGCATCACCGCGGCGCAGCCCACGTCGGCGAGACGGCGGGCGAGCACCGGATCGTCGCTCGTGTACGGCAGCACGGTGAAACCGTCGGAGACCAACTCCTCGGCGGCGCGGAGCAGCTCCACCCCGTCGGGCAGGAGCGTCCGCTCGTCGCCGATCACCTCCAGCTTGACCCAGTCGGTGTCGAACGCGTCCCGGGCCAGCCGGGCCACCTTCACCGCCTCGGTCGCGGTGTGGCAGCCTGCGGTGTTCGGCAGCAGGCGTACGCCGCAGCGGTCCAGCAACTCCAGCAGCCCGCCCGTGGAGCCCGGTGCGGTGCCCACCCGGCGCAGCGCCAGCGTGACCAGCTCGGTGCCGGAAGCCCGGATCGCCTGCTCCAGCACGTGCAGGTTCGCGGCACCGCCGGTGCCGAGGATCAACCGCGAGGTGAAGGTCTGTCCACCCAGCTCGAACGGCACCCCGCTCACCCGCCCTGCGCCGCGGTGAGCACCTCGACCCGGTCACCGTCGCACAGCGCGCGGGCCGACCAGCCGGTTCGGGGCACCACCTCGCCGTTGATCGCCACCGCCACGCCGCGCGCGTGCGGCACGATGTCGCTGACCAGGTCCGCCACGGAAGCGCCAGCGGCGACGTTGCGCCCGGCCCCGTTCACCGTCAACTCCACAGCTCCCCCTCGGTCGTCGGTTCAGGCCCGCCCCGGGCGGCAGCGCCGTAACGGTCGGCGCGGAAGGGCGTCAGCAGCGGGTCGGGTACGCCGCCGAGCACCAGATCGGCGATCAGGTCGGCGGTGACCGGGGTGAGCACGATGCCGTGCCGGTGGTGCCCGGTGGCGGCCAGGACGTCCGGCCGATCGGGCAGCGGCCCGAGGATCGGCGCGTTGTCCGGGGTGCCGGGGCGCAGCCCGGCGACCGCCTCGACCAGCTCGTACTCGGCGAGTTCGGGCAGCAGGTCGACCCCGGCGCGCAGCAGCCGCTGCACGGCGCCGGCGGTGACAGTGGTGTCCGAGCGCTCCTCGACAGTCGCGCCGAGCACCACCTCACCGCCGGCGCGGGGCACGAGGTAGACGTGCTCGCCGTCGGCGTACCCCCGGATGACGTGCCGGAAGCCCGGCGCGACGCCGTCGGGCGCGCGGAGCCGGAGGACCTGGCCCTTCACCGGCCGCACGGGCAGGCCGGTGAGCGCAGCGGTCTCGCAGCCAGCGGCGACCACGGTGACCTTGGCGTCCACATCGGACAGGTGTCGGACCGGCCGTGGCACGAGCACCGCGCCGGCCCGCTGCGCGGCCGTGCGCAGCGCCGGCACCAGCAGACGGGGGTCGACCTGGTGGTCGGTGGGCGCGAGCGCGCCACCGCGCACCCGTGGGGCGAGCGCCGGCTCGCGGTCGCGCAGCTCGCTGGGGCGCAGCGGCGTCACGGGCAGGCCCAGACCCTGCTGGTACGCCCAGAGCCGGCGCGCCTCGGCCAGGTCGTCGCCGGTGAGGCCGACCATCAGGGTGCCCTCGGTCCGGTAGCCGATCTCGACGCCGGTCGTAGCGGTGAGCTCGGCGGCGAACGCCGGCCAGCGGGCGGCGGACGCCAGCAGCAACCCGGTCAGCTGCCGCTCGCCGAAGTACGCCTCGGCGACCGGGGAGAGCATGCCGGCGGCGACCGCCGACGCCCCCGAGCCGGGTGCCGGGTCGTGCAGCTCCACCCGCAGCCCTCGGGTCGCGCAACGCCAGGCGATCGCCAGCCCGATGGGCCCCGCCCCCACCACTGCCACGTCCGGCCGGGCCCGGTCGCTCGACGGCGGTGACGGGGACCGGCCGGTCAGCACGTCAAAGCCTCGATCAGCTCCGCGGTCGCCCGTGCCGGGTCGGCGGCGGCACCGACGGCACCGACCACCGCCACCCCGTACGCCCCGGCGGCCCGCAGCGCCGGCACCCGGGCGGCGGTCACCCCGCCGATCGCGATGACCGGGACGTCGACGGCCTCGACGACGGCGCGCACCCCGGCGGGCCCGATGGGATCTGGCAGCCCGGTCTTGGTGCTGGTGCTGTGGCACGGCCCGACGCCGAGGTAGCTGGCTCCCGCCGCGACGGCCTCGCGTGCCGGGCCCGGCGCGCGGGCGGTGGCCCCCAGCACGCCGGTGGGGCCGAGCACCCGGCGGGCAGCGGCCACCGGCAGGTCGTCGGCACCGACGTGGCCACCGGCGGCGCCCACCGCCAGCGCCACGTGCAACCGGTCGTTGACCAGGCAGGTCGCCTCGTACGACACGCAGAGCGCCAGCACCCGCCGGGCCAGGTCGTACGCCTCGCGGTCGGTGGCCGAGTCCTCGACCCGCACCTGCACCACGAGGTCGGCGCGGGCCACGCTGAGGGCGGCCTGAACCACGGCGAGTGGGTCACGACCGGGTCGGGTGTCGGTGATGAGATGCAATCGCCCCAGGGACGGCACGGCAACGCTCCTCCCTGCGCCGGCATTACCCGGATCAGGTTCGACGGTCGGGGGCTGTCAGCCCCCCTCTCAGCCCGGTACACCGGGCTCCCGTGGGTTACTTGCGTGTCACCGTACGACAGATCCGCCGGCCTGCCAAGGCGCGGTCGGCGACGGCCGGCGGGGTGGGCCGGCGGGAGAACGAGCAAGATCCATGGGGCACTTCATACGGTCCTGTTCGGAATGTCGCCCCCCGTTGCAGAACCGTTACCCGTCCGCATCTTGCCCGACATCGAGCCAGCCGAATTAATTTGTTCAGCGATTCGACAAAATGTCGGTGGGGGCACCTTGGCACGGTGTGACCACCGGCTCCATCAGGGACGGCCTTCGGCGAGCCGACTCCCGCGAGCTCTGTCACTACGACACAGGAGGCGGCGTGTCCCGTTCTCGTCGTGCCCGCGTACCCATCACCGCAACCCTGATCTCCCTGGCCATGGCCTCGACCACCCTGTTCGGCGCGCCTGCCCAGGCGGCCGCCCAGGTTCCCCCACGGGATGCGCAAGCCGCAGCCCCGGTCAGCCAGGTGGTGCCGAAGGCGCCAAAGGCCGCGGCCGATCCCTTCTCCGTCCTGATCTTCTCCAAGACCGCCGGCTTCCGGCACGACTCCATCCCCACCGGCATCGCCGCCATCCAGCAGCTCGGCGCTGCCAACGGATTCACGGTGGACAACTCCGAGGACGGCGCAGCATTCACCGACGCCAACCTGGCCAAGTACAAGGCCGTGATCTGGCTCTCCACCACGGGTGACGTGCTCAACGCCGACCAGCAGGCGGCGTTCGAGCGCTACGTGAAGGCGGGCGGCGGCTACGTCGGCATCCACGCCGCGTCGGACACCGAGTACAGCTGGGCCTGGTACGGCGACCTGGTCGGCGCGTACTTCGCCAACCACCCGCAGAACCAGACGGCCACGGTCAAGGTGGAAGACCACGCGCACCCGTCCACGGCCGGTCTGCCGGACCGCTGGTCCCGGTTCGACGAGTGGTACAACTACCAGTCCAACCCCCGGCCGGACGTACACGTGCTGGCCAGCCTGGACGAGAAGAGCTACACCCCCGGTGCCGGCGCGATGGGTGCGGACCACCCGGTCGCCTGGTGTCAGGACTACGACGGTGGCCGGTCCTGGTACACGGGCCTGGGGCACACCCGGGAGTCGTACGCCGAGCCCGAGTTCCTCTCCCACCTGCTCGGCGGGATCCGGACCGCGGCCGGCGTCGAGAACGCCGACTGCGGCGCCTCGAAGACGTCGAACTTCGAGAAGGTCACGCTGGACAGCAACACCAGCAACCCGATGGAGCTGGACATCGCCCCCGACGGGCGGGTCTTCTACATCGAGCGCGACGGTCGCGTGCAGATCGTGAAGCCGGACACCGGCAGCACCGTCACCGCCGTCGACCTGGACGTCTTCACCGGCAACGAGGACGGTCTGATCGGCATCCGGCTCGACCCGGACTTCGCCACCAACAACTGGGTGTACCTGTACTACGCCCCGAACGACGGGGTCACCCGCAACCTGCTGTCCCGCTTCACGGTCACCGGCGACACCATCAGCCTGGCCAGCGAGAAGCAGGTGCTGCGGGTCGACACCCAACGCAACACCTGTTGCCACGCCGGCGGCAGCATGACCTTCGACGGCGACGGCAACCTGTACCTGGCCACCGGTGACAACACCAACCCGTTCGAGTCGAACTCGTACACCCCGATCGACGAGCGGGCGGGCCGCCAGGACTACGACGCGCAGCGCACCTCCGCGAACACCAACGACCTGCGCGGCAAGGTGATCCGGATCCACCCGGAGGACGACGGCACGTACACCGTTCCGGCCGGCAACCTCTTCCCGGCGGGCACCGAGAAGACCCGTCCCGAGATCTACGCGATGGGCTTCCGCAACCCGTTCCGGATCGGCACCGACCCGAAGACCAACACGCTGTACGTCGGCGACTACGGGCCGGACGCCAACACCGACAACCCGAACCGGGGCCCCCGCGGTCTGGTCGAGTGGAACATCGTCACCCCGGGCAACTACGGCTGGCCGTACTGCACGGGCACGAACGAGGCGTACAACGACTACACGTTCCCGTCCGGCCCGAGCGGCGCGAAGTTCGACTGCGCCGCACCGGTGAACAACTCGCCGAACAACACCGGCCTGACCAACCTCCCGCCGGTGGTCCCGGCGACCGTCGACTACGGGTACGCCGGTGACGCGCGCTACCCGGAGATCGGCGGCGGCGGCGCCCCGATGGGTGGCCCGGTCTACCGCTACGACGCCGACCTCAACTCCAACCGGAAGTGGCCGGCGTACTACGACGGTAAGGCGCTGCTCGGCGAGTGGAACCAGAACAAGATGTACACCATGCAGGTGACCCCCGACGGCAAGTCGTTGGTGGACATCAACCAACTGCTCACCGGCATGAGCATGATCCGGCCGATGGACTTCGAGTTCGGCCCGGACGGCGCGCTGTACCTGATCGAGTGGGGCAGCGGCTTCGGCGGCAACAACGACAACTCCGCGGTCTACCGGATCGACTACACCGCCGGTGACCGTGCGCCGATCGCGGCGGCGTCCGCCGACCCGACCTCGGGTCCGGCGCCGTTGACAGTCACCTTCTCCAGTGCCGGCTCCCGGGACCCGGACGGTGGCACGCTCAGCTACGCCTGGACGTTCGGCGACGGGCAGACCTCGACCGAGGCCAACCCGACGCACACGTACGCCACGGCGGGCAACTACACCGCCCAGCTCACCGTCACCAACCCCAAGGGCCGGACCGCGGTGGCGAACGTGCCGGTCACCGTGGGCAACACCGCGCCGACGGTCTCCATCGAGTTCCCGCCGGAGGGCGGCTTCTTCAACTGGGGCGATCAGGTCCGTTACTCGATCAAGGTGACCGACCCGGAGGACGGGCAGATCGACTGTGCCAAGGTGGGGCTGCAGGTGCTGCTCGGTCACGACGAGCACGCCCACCCGCTGGAGCAGCACACCGGCTGCACCGGCACCGTCCAGACGTCGCTCGCCTCCGGGCACGGCGCCGAGGCGAACGTCTTCGCGGTCTTCGAGGCCACCTACACCGACGAGGGTGGTGCCGGCGGTTCCGGTGCCCTGACCGGCCGGCAGATCGAGGTCCTGCAGCCCAAGCAGAAGCAGGCCGAGTACTTCACCGCCACCGGGCGCGCCCCGGTGAGCACCGGCGGGGGCGACCCCGGCGTGCAGCGGGAGACCGGCGCCGACACCGCCGGCGGTGGTCAGAACATCGGGTTCATCGAGGACGGTGACTGGTGGTCGGTCGCTCCGGCGAACCTGACCAACATCACCGAGATCCGGTTCCGGGCCGCCTCGGCCGCCGCTGGCGGTCGGATCGAGGTTCGCGCGGGTGCTGTCGACGGACCTGTGGTCGCCACGGCCACCGTGCCGGCGACCGGCGGGTGGCAGACGTACACGGACGTGAGCGCACCGGTCACCGGCGCCGCGAGCGGCTCGCTGTACTTCCTGGCCCGCGACCCGAACGGCGGAACTGGTTCGCTGTTCAACGTCAACTGGATGGACTTCGTCGGCCGCGGTGTCACCGAGAACGGGCCGCCGGTGGTCAGCGCCACGGCCACCCCGGCCACCGGCACCGCACCGGTCACCGTCGCCTTCGACGGCACGGCCACCGACGCCGAGGGCGACACCCCGCTGACGTACGCCTGGGACTTCGGTGACGGCGGCACGGCGACCACCCTGGACGCCAGCCACACCTACACCAGCGCGGGCACCTTCACGGCCACCCTCACGGTGACCGACAGCAAGGGCGCCAAGTCGTACGCCACCGTGCCGGTGCGGGTCGATGCCCCGGACACGTCCTGCTTCGGGGCGCGTTCGGACGACTTCAACGGCAACAGCCTCGACAAGGAGCGCTGGACCAGCGTCATCCGGGAGAACCAGCTCTACTCGCTCAGTGGCGGAGCGCTCCAGCTGCCCACCGCGGTGGGTGACCTCTACGGCGCTCGCAACGACGCCACGAACCTGGTGCTCCAGCCGGCGCCCACCGGCGCCTGGGAGATGACCACCAAGGTCACCCTCCCGGTGACGGCCAACTACCAGCAGGCAGGCCTGCTGGTGTACGGCGACGACGACAACTACGCCAAGGTGGATCTGCTGTACAACGGCAGCCGTCGGGTGGAGTTCATCCGGGAGACGGCCGGCACGCCTCGCAACGAGGCCGCCGACGCCACCAACGCACCGGCGGGTGACACCGTGTACCTGCGGGTCACCAGCGACGGGACGAACCTGACCGCGGCCGTCTCGGCCGACGGGCAGACCTTCACCCCGGTCGGCCGTTCGGCCGCGCTCGCCGGCATCACCAACCCGCGGATCGGGGTCTTCGCCCTCAACGGCGGCACCGAGGCGCCGGTCGTCAACGCGGCCTTCGACTCGTTCCAGGTGACGCCGGACGCCCCGGCCGGGCCGGTCGACCCGTCGGACGAGTTCAACGGCAGCACGCTTGACAAGTGCCGCTGGGACGCGATCCTGCGGGAGGACCCGAACGGTTACCGGGTCACCGGTGGCGCGCTGCGCATCGACGTGCCGAACGGTGACATCTACGGCACCGACAACACCGGGCCGAAGAACTTCATCCTCCAGACCGCGCCGTCGGGCGACTGGACCCTGGAGACGAAGGTCGACGGCAGTCTGCTGAACGAGCAGTACCAGCAGGCCGGTCTGCTCGTGCAGGCCGACGACGACAACTACCTGAAGCTCGACTTCATCGCGGACAACACGGCCGGCTCGGCGGTGACGCGGCGGATCGAGTTCCGCAGCGAGATCGCCGGGGCGGTACAGAACCCGCAGCCGGAGGTGACCGGGCTGACCACCGCCGTGTGGTTCCTGCGCTTGGCTCGCACCGGCGACACGTTCACCGCGTCGTACTCGGCCGACGGGACGACCTGGACCGCGTTGACGGCGCTGACCAACAGTGCGGTCGGGGCGACCCCGAAGGTCGGGCTGTTCACCCTCGGCGCCAACCAGACGGCGTCGAAGACGGCAGCGTTCGACTACTTCCGGTTGAGCACGAAGGTGGCCGACGAGACCGCGCCGGTGACCACGTCGGCGGTGTCCGGCACCCCCACCGAGGGGTGGCACACCGGGCCGGTGACGGTGACCCTCACCGCCGCCGACGAGGCCGGCGGTAGCGGGCTCGCCAGCACCGAGTACCAGCTGGACGGGGCCACCACCTGGACGGCCTACACCGCTCCGGTGGCCATCAGCGGCGACGGCGAGCACGAGCTTCGGTTCCGCTCGACGGACAAGGCCGGCAACGTGGAGGCGACGAAGACCGTCTCGGTCAAGATCGACGCCACCGCGCCGGTGACCACGGCGACGTTCGCTCCGGCGAACGACTCCGGCTGGCACAACGGGACCATCCCGGTGGTGCTGGCCGCGACCGACGCCGGTTCCGGCGTCAAGACGGTCGAGTGGTCGCTTGACGGTGGCGCTTGGACGCCGTACTCGACGCCGGTCGAGGTGACCGGTGACGGCCAGCACGAGCTGCTGTTCCGGTCGACGGACAAGGCGAGCAACGTCGAGACGCTCAAGTCGGCGGTCTTGAAGATCGACGGCACCAAGCCGACGCTGCTGGTGTCCGGGCTGGCCGACGGTCAGCTCTACGGCGACAGCCAGGACGTCCGGGTGTCGTGGCAGGCCGTCGACCCGACCTCGGGCATCGCGTCCGTGGTCGGCCAGTTGGACGGTCAGACGTACGCCAGCGGCACGCTGCAGGCCATGTGCGACCTGTCACTCGGCCTGCACGAGCTGACCGTCACCGCGACCGACAAGGCGGGCAACAAGACCACCTCGTCGGTCCGGTTCTTCGTCACCACCTCGTTCCGGGACATGCAGAGTCTGCTGGACCGGTTCAAGGCGACGGGGCGGCTCTCGACCAAGGCGCACAAGCAGTTGTCGAACAAGCTCGACGCTGTCCGTGCGTCCGAGGCGGCCGGTGACGACAAGGCGGCCGTCCGGCAGCTAACCGCGTTCCGGACGCTCGCCTCCGACACCGCGCTCGTGGGCGAGGCAGAGGTCCGGAACGTCCTGATCCGGGACGCCGACGCCATGATCGTTCGGCTCGGCGGCGCGGCCAGCAAGGCCGGGGTCAAGGCGAACGACGGTGACCCGGTCAAGGGCACCGGACGGCTCGGTGGCGATGCCACCCGGCTGGCACCCGGTCGCCAGCTCTGATCCGACGAGGCCCCCTCTCCGGCGCTGCGGCGTCGGGGAGGGGCCTCCCTCATCGGTAGTGAGGAGATGTCCGTGACGGGTATCCGCAAGGTGTTTGCCGCCGTGTTCGTCGGACTGGCCCTGTTCGCCGCCGCCCCGGCGGCGCAAGCCGCTTGGGCCGCCCCGGCGCCTGCCGACAAGCTCAAGATCACGGTGGCCGGCGACGGCGCCGAGGGCGTCACCATCCAGGCCACCCACCCCGATGGCCGCCGGCTGGAGCAGGTGGTCCGGTTGGTCCTCACCGCCACCGGCCCGGACGGGCAGCGGGTCGGCCCGGTGCAACTGGATCCACAGCCCGAAGGGCACGGCTTCTACAGCAGCGGCCCGGTTCTCTCCACCGGCACCTGGAAGGTGACGGTGAACTCCCCCGCCCCACTGGCGGGCAAGGCCACCGCGACGGTGCAGGCGAAGGCGGCACAGTCACCGCCGGCGCCCGCGCCGGTCGCGGTAACCACGCCGACGGACGACGCCGGCGGCGCCGCCTGGTGGCCGTTCGCGGCGGCCGGACTCGTGCTCGTCGCCGTCGCGATGGGGGTGGCCATGCTGTTCGGCCGCCGACGCACCACCTGACCGACCGGAGCACCACCTGACCGACCGGCGCACCGAGCAGTGACAACGACCGGGCCGGGCCGCTACGAGCGGCCCGGCCCGGTCTTGCTTCATCGGCCGTTGATCGACTCGGTATTCCGGAAGTCGGGGTGTCCCGCACGAGCGGTCACCCCGACTTCAAGAAACGCGAGTGGATCACGACCCCGCGCACGCCCACGACCCCGCGCACGCCCACGACCCCGCGCACGCCCACGACCCCGCGCACGCCCACGACCCCGCGCACGCCCACGACCCCGCGCACGCCCACGACCCGGCGCTCAGAGGATGGCGCGCAGTGCCGCCAGATCGTCGTCGCTGGGCTCCCAGGTGCCGGCGGCGGCGTTGGCGAGCACCTGCTCGGGCGTGGTGGCACCGGCGATCACCGAGGTCACCGCCGGCTGGGCGGCCAGCCCGCCGATCGCCACCTGGAGCATCGTCAGATCCCGCTCGGCGGCGTACGCCTCGATCGCCTCGAGGGTGTCCCAGTCGGCCGCGGCGAACCGCTCCGCGTACCGGCCACCGCCGGAGAGGCGGCTGCCGGCCGGAGGCTGCTCAGTGCGCCTGTACTTGCCGGTGAGCAGACCGTTGGCGAGCGGGAAGAACGGCAGCATGCCGAGGCCGAACCGCTCGCACGCCGGGATCACCTCGGCCTCCACCGCGCGCTCGACGAGGCTGTAGTGGTTCTGGGCGCTGATGAAGCGGGACCGGCCGTTGGACGAGGCGACCCAGTCCGCGTCGGCGATCTGCCAGCCGGCGAAGTTGGAGTTGCCCAGGTACCGCACCTTCCCGTCCCGGACCAGGTCGTCCAGGGCGGCGAGGGTCTCGTCGATCGGGGTGCCCGGGTCGGGCTCGTGCATCTGGTACAGGTCGATGTGGTCGGTGCCGAGCCGGCGCAGCGACGCCTCCACCGCGCGGGCGATGTACCGCCGGGCGCCACGCGCGCCGTAGTCCGGCCCGTTGAGGCCGTTCATGTCCATGCCGAACTTGGTGGCCACCACCACGTCGTCCCGGCGGCCCTTGAGCGCCTGCCCGAGCAACTCCTCGGAGCTGCCCTGCGGCTCGCCGTAGATGTCGGCGGTGTCGAAGAGGTTGATCCCGGCGTCCAGGGCCGCGTCCACCACCGCTCGGGTGCCGTCGAGGTCCAACTTGCGGCCGAAGTTGTTGCAGCCGATGCCGACCACGGACACCACGAGCCCGGAGTCGCCCAGCCGGCGATAGGTCATCTCAGTCACGAGATCCACCCTATGCCGGCCGGACGTGCCCCACCTCGGCGGCGGCTCGACCGAGCGCACCTCGGTGCAGAGCTCACGGGCAGCGCCGCGGCAAGCTCGGCAGGGCCTCGGCCGACGGCCCGGCCCTCCAGGGGCCGCCGGGCGATCAACGCCCAGCGACCCCTGGAGACGCGCGGAGCTGGGGATCAGCAGGAACGGCTGTTGTAGGTGGCCCAGTAGGGGCCGCCGCCCTGAGGCGGGTAGAACCTGTAGTTCCCGTCGGGCGACCGCTGCAGGACGAACTGGTGCGCGCTGTACGGGCTGCGGGAACCCCTTGCCCCGTGGTACACCACGTACCGCCACCCGTTCTGGTCGTCGTCCTGCACGAGCTTGTCGCCGGCCTTCGTCCAGCTGTTGCGGCCAGCTGAGCCGTCCGCGCCGAGGCTCTTGTCGCGCTGGAAGTTCCTCGTTGCGGCATCGGTCTGGTCGCCGAAGACGCCATCGATGCCGGACGAGGGCAGGTAACCATTTGCCCACAGGATCGTCTGCCACAGGCAGGTGACGTTCGAGTTGCGGTGCGTGCTGACGTTGACGACGCCCTCGTCGTCGAAGTCGTCAGATACCCCACCGGTGCCGTGGACGTACGCCCGGCCGGTGTAGGAGCCGCTTGCCGCAGCCGGCGTGGCGACCGTGACGTTGATGCCGATGGCCAGTGCCGCGCCGACTGCGGGCACCGCAGCCTTACGGAGTACGCGGCGGACGGAGTGGAACGAAGACATGCATCTCCTTGCCTGGGTGGTGTCTACTTCGGATGGGCGACGGAACGCTTGAAAGGTAAGGTGGGGCCGGTACATACGCCGTACAACTGGCGTACAGGTCACCCGCCCCGTCATCCCGCGTGCGGCGCGCCTCCGGATTGCAACGACCACCTGTGAGGTGCCTGGTTGCGTTTCGAGATCCTTGGTCCGTTCCGGGTGTACCGCGAAGGCCAGCCGGTTCCGCTGGGCTCGGTGAAGCAACGTCTCCTGTTGGCCACTCTGTTGCTGCGTCCCAACGAGGTCGTCGGCACCAACGAGTTGACCTCGATGCTGTGGGGCGACGAAGAGCCGGCGTCGGCCGCCGCGAACCTGCGCACCTACGTGCGCGGGTTGCGGCAGTCACTGGGCGACGGGGCGTCCTGGGACGGGATAACCGCTGTGGCGGGCGGATACGTGCTCCGGGTGGGCCTCGACGAGCGGGACCTCGACCTCTTCGACGCCGCGGCGGCTCGGGGGCGCGACGCTCTCGCCGCCTCCGACGTCGCGCGTGCCGAGGCCGAGCTCTCCGCCGCGCTGGGCCTGTGGCGCGGGGCACCACTGTCGGACCTGCCCCTGCGTTCGGCGCTCGCGAGGCGGGTGGCGCAGTTCGAGGAACGCAGGCTACTCGTCGAGGAGGACTACGCCGAGGCGGTGCTGGCGCTCGACGCTCCGGCCGACGTGGTGCGCCGACTGCGGGCCCTGCTCGACCGGCACCCGCTGCGGCAGCGGGCCTGGGGCCAGCTGATGGTGGGCCTGTACCGCATCGGAGACGTGGCCGGCGCCCTGGACGCCTTCCGGCAGGCTCGGCAGGCGCTGGCGGAGGAGACCGGCCTCGATCCCGCACCGGAACTCGTCAAGGTCTATGACGACATCCTGCATCACCGGCCGGAATTGGCAGCGCAACCGCCATCGGGGTCGGACGGGCCGGTGCCGGGGCCGCACATCCTGCGTCCCGAGCAGTTGCCGCGAGCGGTACCCGAGTTCGTCGGCCGCAGCGCCGAGCTGGCCGACCTCGACGCGCTACTGGGCGGCAGTGCACAGAGGTCGAGCACCGTGGTCATCTCCGCGGTGTCCGGCATGGCTGGCGTTGGCAAGACCGCCCTGGCGCTGCACTGGGCGCACCGGGTCGCCGACCGCTTCCCCGACGGCCAGCTCTATGTCAACCTCCGGGGTTACGACGAGGCCGGGGTGGTGTCCCCGCTCGACGCCCTGTCCGAGTTCCTCGAAGCGCTCGGCGTGCCCCACGCCCGGATACCCGCCGGCATGGAGGCCCGTTCTGGCCTCTACCGCAGTCTGCTGGCCTCCCGCCGGATGCTCGTGGTGCTCGACAACGCCCGCGACTCCACCCAGGTTCGCGCCCTGTTGCCCGGTGCCGGCGGCTGCATGGTCGTGGTCACCAGCCGTGACCGTCTCGGCGGCCTGATCGCCGCCGAGTGCGCGGTGCCGCTGACACTGGACGTGCTCACGGCGGAGGAGTCGACGAGCCTGCTCGCCGGCCGGCTCGGGGCCGACCGCCTTTCCGGCGAGCCGGCCGCGGTGGCCGACATCGTCGAGGCCGCTGGCCGGCTTCCGCTGGCGCTGGCGATAGTGGCGGCACGCGTCGCCACCCATCCCACGTTTCCGCTCAACGCCATCGCCGCCGAATTGCACTCCACCGAGGCACGGCTCGACGTGTTGGCCGACGGCGACGTGCGGCGCGTCTTCTCCTGGTCGTACCTGGCCCTGGGGCAGGAAGCGGCCCGATTGTTCACTCTGCTGGGGCTGCATCCCGGCCCGGATCTGACCGCCGCCGCGGCTGCGGCACTCGCGGGCATGCCTCTCGCAGCCGTCACTCCACGACTGCGGGAGTTGACCCGGCTCAATCTGCTGGCCGAGCACACGCCTGGCCGATACGCCTTCCACGATCTTCTACGCGCCTACGCGGCCGAGCTCGCTGAGTCGTCGAAGCGCGCCGACGAACGTGCCGCCGCCCGGCAGCGCCTGTACGACCACTACCTGCACGCCGCCTATCCGGCCGCGCTACTGCTCCAGCCGCAGTGGCCCCCGATCGAGCCGGTGCCGCCGCTACCCGTGCCCGCCAGACGGCCGGTGACCGATCACGGTGGAGCGCTCGCCTGGTTCACGGCGGAGCACCGGGTGCTGATTCGGGTGGTTCGGCAGGCCGCCGAGAACGGGTTCGAAGCGTACGCCTGGCAGGTCGCCTGGGCGTTGAACACCTTCGTCGCACCGCGTGGCCTGTGGCAGGACCAGCTCGACATCCAACGGGTCGCGCTGGCCGCCGCAGAGAAGATCGACGACCTCGCCGGTCAGGCTGCCGCCAACCGGTTGCTCTCCCGTGCGCTGACCCGACTCGGCGACCGCGATGCCGCCGAGCACCGGCTGAAGCGCGCACTCGAGCTGCACGAACGCCTCGGCGATCCGACGGGTCAGGCGCAGACGCTGCACAACTACTGTGAACTCTGCTATCTGGACGGCCGCTTCGACGAGGCCCTCGCACACGGTCGCGAGGCGCTACGGCTCTACCGGCTGGCCGGTAACCGTTCGGGTGAAGCTCGCACACTCAACGCGATCGGTTGGCTGCTGGCCACCACCGGCGACTACGCCCAGGCCATCGAGAGCTGCACCGAAGCACTCGACCGGCAACGACAGAGCGACGACCGCAACGGCCAGGCCGCGACGCTCGACAGCCTTGGCTTCGCCTACGACCGCCTCGGAGAGCGCGACCGCGCGGCCGACTGCTACGAGCAGGCGATCCAACTCTTTCGCGACTCCGCCGACCGCTACCACGAGGCGGAGACCCTCATCCGACTCGGGGACACCCGGGAAGGGATGGGTGACCTGACCGCTGCCGCCTCCGCCTGGCACCAGGCCGTGCGAATCTACGAGGACGTGGGCGAGCCCGCGGCCGAGGAGGCCCGCCGCCGCCTCGAACGCCTGGTCCCGTCCTAGTCGTGTCGGAGCCCGAGTCGCCCGGCGGCGGCGATCACCCGACGTCCCAGACCGGTTCCGGGGTCTCCACCACCTCGCTGTCGCCCCGGAACAGCACGAACCGGTCGAAGGACCTGGTGAACCACCGGTCGTGGGTGACCGCGATCACCGTCCCCTCGAAGGCGTTCAGGCCCGCTTCGAGAGCTTCCGCGCTGGCCAGGTCGAGGTTGTCGGTGGGTTCGTCGAGCAGCAGCAGCGTCGCCCCGGACAGCTCCAGCAGCAGCACCAGGAAACGGGCCTGCTGCCCGCCGGAGAGCGTCCCGAAGCGCTGGTCACCCTGCGCGGCCAGTTCGTACCGACTGAGCACCCCCATCGCCGCGTGCCGGTCCAAACCGGCGCGGTGCTCGTCGCCCCGCCACAGGATCTCGACGAGCGTCTTCGACATCAGCTCCGGCCGGTCGTGGGTCTGGGAGAAGTGGCCGGGACGGACCCGGGCACCGAGACGGGCCGTACCGTCGTGCGCCACCGGCGCCAGCAGACCCGCGCCGTCGACCGGCCCGTTCGCCGGGTCCGGGTCGGTGCCGCCGCGAGCCAGCAGGCGCAGGAAGTGCGACTTGCCGGTGCCGTTGGCACCGAGCACCGCCACCCGATCGCCGTACCAGATCTCCAGGTCGAAGGGGAAGGTCAGGCCGTCCAGCTCCAGCTGTTCGCAGACGACCGCGCGCTTGCCGGTCCGTCCGCCGCTGAGGCGCATCCGGATGTCCTGGTCCTTCGGGGGTACGGGCGGCGGCCCGGCCTCCTCGAACTTGCGCAACCGGGTCTGCGCGGCCTGGTAACGCGAGGCCAAACCGTCGTTGTACGCGGCCTTCTGCTTGTACATCAGCATCAGCTCGCGCAGCTTCTGGTGCTCCTCGTCCCAGCGTCGACGCAGCTCGTCGAGGCGGGCGTGCCGAGCCACCCGCGCCTCGTGCCAGCTGGCGAAGCCGCCCGGGTGCACCCAGGCGCTGCCACCCTCGACGGCGACCACCCGGTCGGCGCTCTGGGCCAACAGCTCGCGGTCGTGCGAGACGTAGAGCACCGACTTCGCCGACTCGCGCAGCCGCGCCTCCAGCCAGCGCTTGCCGGGCACGTCGAGGAAGTTGTCCGGTTCGTCGAGCAGCAGCACCTCGTCCGGGCCGCGCAGCAGCAACTCCAGGGCGAAACGTTTCTGCTGGCCGCCGGAGAGGGTCCGCACCGGCCGGTCCCGGACGGCGTCCCACTGCTTGTCGAGCACGATCGTCGCGACGGTGTCGAAGAGCACCTCGGCGTCGTACCCGCCGGCCTCGCCCCAGGCGCCGAGCGCGTCGGCGTACGCCAGCTGGGCCTTGCCTGCGGCGTTGCTGAACTTGCCGTGGGCCTCGGCGGCGCGCATGGCAGTCTCCGTCTCACCGAGCCGGCGGCCGGCGTCGCGTAGCGACGGCGGAGCCAGTGACAGCGCCAGGTCGGCGAGGGTCGAGTCGTCGCCGATCATGCCGATGAACTGGCGCATCACGCCCAGCCCACCGGCCCGGGCGACGACACCGGTGCGCACCGGCAGGTCGCCGGCGACCATTCTCAGCAGCGTCGTCTTTCCCGCGCCGTTCGGCCCGACCAGGGCTACCTTGCTGCCCTCGCCGACCCGGAACGACACGTCGGCGAAGAGTTCCCGACCGTCGGGCAGGATGTGCCCGACCGCTGCCACGTCCACGTATCCCACGCCGGGATCCTGCCCCAGTGCGCGTCGGGGGTATATCCAATTACCGGGTGACGCGCAGCACCCGGAAGCCCTTCTGGCTGGCGTACCGCTCGACCTGCCAACTCTGCTCGGTGAGCCAGCGTTGCAGCGAGTCGCCGCCGAGGTGCCTGGCGACGACCAACCAGCCGACGCCGTCCGGGGTGAGTCGAGGCAGCCAACGCAGCAGCAGGTCGTGCAGCCCGTCCTTGCCGATCCGGATGGGTGGGTTGGACCAGAGCTGGGCGAAGCGGACGCCCTCCGGAACGTCGTCGGGTGCGCTGACCCGGACCCGGTCGCCCGCGCCCACCCGAGCCGCGTTGGCGGCGGTCAGCTCACGGGCCCGGGCGTTGACGTCGACGGCCCAGATGGTGCTCGCGGGCGCGAGGTCGGCGAGCACGCAGCTGATCGGCCCGAAGCCGCAACCGAGGTCGAGTAGGTCTCCGGCGGTGTCGGCGGCGGGCAGCTCGGCCTTGCGCAGGAGGACTGCGGTGCCTGGGTCGAGTCGGCTTGCGGAGAAGACCCCGCCGGCCGAGGCGAGCCGGTAGTCGCGGTCGGCGACGGAGAACTCGACCTCCCGCGGCGGGGCGTCGCTGGTGGGCTGAGCGGTGAAGTAGTGGTCGCCGGTCACCCGACGATTCTCGCACCGGCCGGTGCCGGGCCTGGCACGGCCCACGCACACATTTACCCAAAATTACCCCCTAAAGGGACAATGACTTCTACTCTAGGCGACATGGTGTATCGGTACCAGTCCGATGAGGACGCTTTCGAGGAGTACCCGGAGCCCGGGTCCGACCTGTCGATGCTCGGCGCCGGTTCGCCCCCGCCGGCCGGGCCCTCTCCGTCGCGCTTCCCCACGCCGTCGCTGCCCCGGCCCAACCAACTCTCGCTGCCATCGTCGGGATCCGCCCCGACCCGCGACATACCACAGCCCGGGCCGGGTCGCGCCACTGCGCCGCAGCCACTGCCGGCTCGCGCCGACGTCCCACCGGCCCCGCCGCGCAGCCAGATCTACACCTCGGCAATGCCGGTGGAGCCGCCCGCCCGGCGCGGCGGCGGCCGACTGTGGCAGGTCCTGATCGGTGGCGCGGCCGTCCTGGTGCTGCTCGCTCTCTGCGGCCTCGGCGCCGCCGCGCTACTCATCGACCGGAACGAAGCCCCGCAGAGCAACCCGACGTACCAGCCGAACGCCGCCCCGACGTCGGCCGCGGCGGATCGGTTGGCCCTCGACTCCCGGGACACCGACCAGGCGCCGCTCACCGCCAAGGAACTCTTCCCCGGCAAGGAACTGAAACTCACCGACGGCCAGCCGAGCTATCAGGTGCTCAAGACCCAGTCCAGTGGCAGTTGCGCCGTCGCCGCCACCGACGAGGTCGCCGACCTGCTGGTCCGCCTCGGCTGCAACCAGATCGTCCGGGCCACACTGAGCACGCCCGACGGCGACCACCTGGTCACCAGCGGCCTGTTCAACCTCACCGACAAGGTCAGCGCGGAACGAGCCCGGGACCGGCTCCGGCAACTGCTCGACGAGCGGCAGGGCCGTTTCCGTGGTCTCACCGCAAACGACGGTGACGGCACCGATGTCCTGGCCAGCGCTCCGGCCCGCGTCGGCTGGCAGGTCCGTGGCCACTACCTGGCGTACGCGCTCGTGGTCCGCAAGGACGGGACGGCGATCAAAGCGGGTGACGCCAAGGTCCGCGAGATCCTGTTCGACATGATCGAGCTGCACCTCAGCCGGGGCGTGCTGCAGAGCCGCGCCGACGGCGGCACCGCCGCGCAACCGACGGCCGCCCCGACCGGCAGTAACGCCAACCAGGGCGGCGACGGGAGCCTGCCGGGCGACTGACCCGGCGGCGGTCAGCCCTCGACCGGCACCCGCAACCGCCTGGTGAGGGTGGCGCGGTCGGCGTACTCGGCCGGATCCGCCGGGTAGCCGACGGCGACCAGGGTCAGCCCTCGCGCGGGTGCCACGGTCACCTCGCTGGACCGCTCCCGCTGGGTCAGCAGCGTGCCCGGCCACTCGGCCGGACGACGGCCGTCCCCGGCCACCAGCATGGCCCCCACCAGGCTGCGCACCATCGCCTGGCAGAACGCGTCGGCCTGCACGGTCGCGACCAGGATGCCGTCCGGGTCGCGACGCCAGTCCAGCCGGGTCACCTCGCGCAGCGTGGTCGCGTTCTCCTTGCGCCGGCAGTACGCGGCGAAGTCGTGCTCCCCCACCAGCCCGGCCGCGGCGGCGTTCAACGCGGCCAGGTCCAACGGCTTCGGCCAGGCCAGCACCTCGTGCCGGCGCAGCGGTTCGGCACCGAAGGGCTCATCGGTGACCCGGTACTCGTAACGCCGGAAGGTGGCCGAGAACCGGGCGTCGAAGTCGGCCGGCACCTCGGTCATCGCACGTACGCGGACGTCGGTGGGGAGCAGCCGGGCCAGGCGACGCAGCAGCCGGCCCTCGTGCTCTCGCCATACCTCCACCGGCAGGTCCAGGTGGCACACCTGCCCGGTGGCGTGCACCCCGGCGTCGGTGCGCCCGGCCACCGTCAGTCCGGTGGCCGTACCGACACCGAGGACCAGGTCCAAGGTCTCGACGAGCACCCCCGCGACGGTGCGCCGGGTCGGCTGGGCTGCCCAACCGGAGAAGCCGGTGCCGTCGTACGAGACGTCCAGCCGCAGCCGGATCCGCTCGTCCACCTCGTACCTCCCGTTACGGGTCGGGCCCGACACCCCCACTGGGGTGCCGGGCCCGACGATGCCCTTGATCAGGCCTTGTTCTCGGTGGCCTCGTCGCTGTCCTCGCGGGCGGCGTCGGTGTCACCGGACGCCGACACCGGCGCCTCGGAGTCCTGGTCGGCCGGGGCCGACTTCGGGGCCTCGTCGGCCGGGGCGAGCGCCTCGACCTTGTCCTGCTGCGCGGCCTTGCGGGCGGCGGTCTTCTTGTTCGCCTTCGGCTCGGCGACCTGAAGCTCCTCCACCAGCTCGATGATCGCCATCGGAGCGGCGTCACCCTTGCGCGGGCCGGTCTTCACGATCCGGGTGTAACCGCCGGGGCGGTTGGCGTACCGGGGCGCGATCTGGTCGAACAGGGCGTAGACCACGTCCTTGTCCTTGACGACGCCCAGCACCCGCCGCCGCGAGGCGAGGTCACCGCGCTTGGCCTTGGTGATGAGCTGCTCGGCCAGCGGGCGCAGCCGCCGGGCCTTCGTCTCGGTGGTCTGGATCTTGCCGTGCTGGAACAGCGCGGTCGCCAGGTTGGCGAGCATCAGCCGCTCGTGCGAGGGGCTGCCGCCGAGGCGGGGGCCCTTGGTGGGCGTGGGCATTTTTGGTGCTCCTCAGTTGTGGCGGCAGCGCGGACTAGAGCTGCTCGGTCTCGCGGTAGTCGTCGGTGTCGTAGTCGGCCTCGCCGAAGGTGTCCACGACGTGCGCCGGGTCGAAGTTCGGAGCCGAGTCCTTCAGCCCGAGACCCATCCCGGCGAGCTTCATCTTGACCTCGTCGATCGACTTCTGACCGAAGTTGCGAATGTCGAGGAGGTCGGCCTCGGTACGCCCGATGAGCTCACCAACGGAGTTGATGCCCTCGCGCTTGAGGCAGTTGTAGGAGCGGACGGTGAGGTCCAGCTCCTCGATCGGCAGGGCGAGGTCCGCCGCCAGCTGGGCGTCCTGCGGGGACGGCCCGATGTCGATGCCCTCGGCGGTCTCGTCCAGCTCACGGGCGAGCCCGAACAGCTCCACGAGCGTCGAACCGGCGGAGGCCAGCGCGGTACGCGGACCCATCGACGGCTTGGTCTCGACGTCGATGATCAGCCGGTCGAAGTCCGTGCGCTGCTCGACACGGGTCGCCTCGACGCGGTAGGTCACCTTCAGCACCGGCGAGTAGATCGAGTCGACCGGGATCCGGCCGATCTCGGCGCCGGACTGCTTGTTCTGCGCCGCCGTCACGTAGCCCCGACCCCGCTCGACGGTCAGCTCCATGTCGAGCCGGCCCTTGCCGTTCAGGGTGGCGAGCTTGAGATCCGGGTTGTGCACCGAGACGCCGGCCGGCGGCTGGATGTCGCCAGCGGTGACGTCGCCCGGACCCTGCTTACGCAGGTACATGCTGACCGGCTCGTCGTGCTCGGAGCTGACGCACAGCTCCTTGATGTTCATGACGAGCTCGACCACGTCCTCCTTGACACCGGGGATCGTGGTGAACTCGTGCAGCACACCGTCGATCTTGATCGAGGTGACGGCCGCGCCCGGGATCGACGACAGCAGCGTGCGCCGCAGCGAGTTGCCCAGGGTGTAGCCGAAGCCCGGCTCGAGCGGCTCGATGGCGAACCGGGAGCGGGTCTCGTTGATCGACTCCTCGGAGAGGGAGGGTCGCTGACTGATGAGCATCTTGTCTCTTCTCTTCCGGGACGCCCGCTATTTGACGCCCACGACACAAACTGTTCCGGTGGCCCGCCCCGGAGGGCGGGCCACCGCAACGAGCCCGACTACTTGGAGTAGAGCTCGACGATCAACTGCTCCTGGACCTGCGTGTCGATGACCTGCCGGGCCGGGAGGGAGTGCACGAGCACCTTCATCTGGCTCGGGATGGCCTCGAGCCACGCCGGAACCGTCTTCGAGCCGGCCTGAGCCTGCGCGACGACGAACGGGGTGAGCTCCTTGCTCTTGCCCCGAACCTCGATGATGTCGTGCTCCTTGACGCGGTACGACGGGATGTCGACCTTCTTGCCGTTCACCGTGAAGTGACCGTGCTTGACCAGCTGGCGGGCCATGTCCCGCGAGTGGGCGTAGCCGGCCCGGTAAACGACGTTGTCCAGCCGCGACTCGAGGATCTGCAGGAGGACCTCACCGGTCTTGGCCTGCTTGCCAACGGCTTCCTCGTAGTAACCGCGGAACTGCTTCTCCAGCACGCCGTAAACCCGGCGGGCCTTCTGCTTCTCACGGAGCTGGAGCAGGTACTCCGTCTCCTTGGTGCGGCCGCGGCCGTGCTGCCCGGGCGGGAACGGCCGGGACTCGAACGGGCACTTCGGACCATCGCACTTGCTGCCCTTGAGGAACAGCTTCATCTTCTCCCGCCGGCAACGGCGGCAGTCAGCACCGGTGTAACGAGCCATCTCTCTCTACCTCTCAGACCCGGCGACGCTTCGGCGGACGGCACCCGTTGTGCGGCTGCGGCGTGACGTCGGAGATCTGCCCGACCTCGAGGCCCACAGCCTGCAGCGAACGGATGGCGGTCTCCCGGCCGGAGCCGGGACCCTTGACGAACACGTCGACCTTGCGCATGCCGTGCTCCATGGCGCGACGCGCGGCAGCCTCGGCGGCCAGCTGCGCGGCGAACGGAGTCGACTTGCGGGAGCCCTTGAAGCCGACCTGGCCAGCGGAGGCCCAGGAGATGACCGCACCGGTCGGGTCCGTGATGGACACGATGGTGTTGTTGAACGTGCTCTTGATGTGCGCCTGCCCGTGGGCGACGTTCTTGCGTTCCTTGCGCCGGACCTTCTTAACAGCGGCTCCGGCACGAGCCTTCGGTGGCATAAGTCTGTGCGCTCCTAGTTGACATTCCGGAACCGGATGCGGCCTGGCCTACCTCGACAGGGCCAGCTGGAGTTCCGGTTCAGGAATTACTTCTTGCCGGGCTTCTTCTTGCCGGCGACGGTCCGCTTCGGGCCCTTGCGGGTCCGGGCGTTGGTCTTGGTCCGCTGGCCACGCACGGGCAGGCCCCGGCGGTGCCGGATGCCGGCGTAGCAGCCGATCTCGACCTTGCGGCGGATGTCAGCGGCGACCTCGCGGCGCAGGTCGCCTTCAACCTTGTAGTTGCCCTCGATGTGGTCGCGGAGCTGCACGAGCTCCTCGTCCGTGAGGTCCCGAGCGCGCTTGTCCGGCGAGATGCCGGTGGCGGCGAGTGTCTCCAGGGCGCGGGTGCGACCGACCCCGAAGATGTAGGTGAGCGCGATCTCCAACCGCTTCTCGCGGGGGAGGTCCACGCCGACTAGACGTGCCATGTGCGGGCGTACTCCTCGTGTTGTGTGGCGGAGGTGTGGACCCGTCCCACCCCGCTACCGGCCGTCCCGTCTTTCCGACGCGATGCGCGCCGGCGACCGGGATCGGTCGCTGCCCGAGCGGGCCCCGGCCTCCGACCGGGGGTCAGCCACGAAGAGGTACGTCTGGCGTACCGCCCGCGGCTGGGACGAGCATGTGTGATGTGTGTGTCGCTGGGGATCTGCCTGGACCAACGCCACCCGGCCGTGCTCCGGCCGGACGGGCTGAATCAGCCCTGGCGCTGCTTGTGGCGCGGGTCGCTGCAAATGACCATGACCCGGCCGTGCCGGCGGATAACCCGGCACTTGTTGCAGATCCTCTTGACGCTCGGCTTGACCTTCACGGTTGCCTTACTTCCCATCTGGCCCGGCGACGCGTTGCGCGAGACCGGACGTCGAAGACGGACACGGGACTTCCCGGCCGTCGTCAGGACTACTTGTAGCGGTAGACGATGCGCCCGCGGGTCAGGTCGTACGGCGAAAGTTCGACGACGACCCGGTCCTCCGGAAGGATGCGGATGTAGTGCTGCCGCATCTTGCCGCTGATGTGAGCCAACACCTTGTGGCCGTTCGCGAGCTCCACCCGGAACATGGCGTTCGGCAGGGGCTCGATGACCCGACCCTCGATCTCAATGGCTCCGTCTTTTTTCGGCATGTCCTCCGCTGTCCTGACGTCGATTGCTCCGGGCGGCCCACAACGTCTTACACGGAAATCTGATCAGAATCAGAAGCCCGCGCCAGCCGCGGCTCCAGCTCCCACCGAAGCGCAGGGTGGGCATGCCGGAGTGGACGCTGTGCGCCGATCTGAAAGTGTACGCCCGCCAGCAGGCGCCCGCCAAACCGACCACCCATCGAACCCCAGGCCCACCCGAACAACCCCCCGCCCGGCCACGTTGATCATGAAGTTGTGGTCATGACACGCCGGAGTCGGCGGCAACAACTTCATGATCAACCGGGGCGTGGGGCACCAGCGGCCAGGACGGCCGGGGTCGGTTCAGGGGGTTGGTGGGGGGTCGTGCGGTTTCTGGGCGCGCTTTGCCTGTTTGCGCTCTCGGCGACGTTGGCGCTTGATGGCTTCGCGTTGGGGCTCCTTCGCGGCGAGCCCTGCCACCGACCGCACCACGAGCACCGCGCCCCACGGCCCCGCCACCCAACCCGGCCAGAAGTAGAGCAGATCCTGACTGAGCAGTGACGTAACCGCCCAGATGGCCACCACGATCGGAACCACCCGGAGATACGGAAACCACACCTCACCCAACCAGCGGGCGGTGACGCCCCTGGCGAGGGCCGGATCTGGTTGGTCACCCAGCAGGCTCACCGTCGGCCCGACGGCGGGCGCCAGGGCCGACCTCTGCGCCGGCGCCACCGGCGGCAGGTCGGTGAGCAGGGCCTCAAGATCGGCGTACGTGCGTGCCGCGTAGGCCCGCTGCAACCGCTCGTCGTACTCGTGCAGATCCAGTCGCCCCTCGTCGAGGGCGACCCGCAACCTGTCGGCCACCGCCGCGCGGTCGGAGTCCGCGGCTCGCATCCCGTCGCGCCCGTCCATGCCGGCAAGCATGCCACCGTCGCGCCAGTCCCGCCTCACCCCGGAGGCCGGTCGATCATGAGGTTGTTGTCAGCCTCACCGGCATGCCAGGGCAACAACTTCATGATCGAAAGCGGGGCCGGTCAGGAGGTCGTCGAGGCGGCGGGCTGGCGGGCGGTGACCAGATCGCCCAGGCGGGCGCGGCCACCGTCGAACGCGGTGAGCACCCAGACCCCGTCCGGCAGCAGCGCCATCGAATGCTCGACGTGCGCGGCCACCGAGCCGTCCCGGGTGACGACCGTCCAGCCGTCGGCCAACTCGACGGTACGCGGCGACGCCATGGTGATCATCGGCTCGATGGCAAGCGCCATGCCGGTGACCAGTCGCGGGCCCTTGCCCGGCCGACCGTGGTTGAGCACGTGCGGATCCTGGTGCATCTCGGTGCCGATGCCGTGCCCGCCGTAACCGTCGACGATGCCGTACCGGCCGCCCTTGCGGACCGCGGTCTCCACGGCGTGCGAGATGTCGGTGAGGCGCCCCTTGCCGCTTGCCGCCCCACGCGCGGCGGCGGCGATGCCGGCCCACATGGCGTCCTCGGCGACCTCCGCCATCTTCAGCAGCGCCGGGTCGACCTCGCCGACCCCGACCGTGATCGCCGAGTCGCCGTGCCACCCGTCCAGCACCGCGCCGCAGTCGATGGAGATCAGGTCCCCGGCCTGCAGCACCTGCTTCGGCGACGGGATGGCGTGCACGATCTGCTCGTTGACCGAGGAGCAGATCGACGCCGGAAACCCGTGATAGCCCTTGAACGACGGGACGCCACCCGCCTCACGGATCGTCGCCTCGGCGATGGCGTCCAGATCGGCGGTGCTCACGCCGGGGGCGACAGCCTCCCGCATCCGGCGGAGCGCCTCGGCCACCACCAGCCCGGCGGCCCGCATCTTCTCGATCTGGTCAGGGGTCTTCAGCTGGATGTCCAGCTGGGGACGACGCATGGAGCGTTTACCTTTCGTTGCCGAACAGCGGGGCACATACCGCGTACCCCGCTGTTCGCACTCTATCCGCCGTGGCCCGGCCGGACCTCAGCCGCTGTACGACCGCAACGCGTCGATGGCCCGGGTGGTGACGTCCTCCACCGGCCCGGTCGCGTCGATCCCGACCAGCTTGCCCTGGGCGCCGTAGTAGTCGACCAGGGGTGCGGTCTTCTCGCTGTACTCGCGGAGCCGCGTGGCGATCGTCTCCGGCTTGTCGTCGTCGCGCTGGAACAGCTCGGCGCCGCACCGGTCACAGATGCCGGGCCGGGTGGTGGCGTCGAACTCGACGTGCCAGATCTTGCCGCAGCCCCGGCAGGTACGCCGACCGGAGAGCCGCCGGATCACCTCGTCGTCGTCGACGACAAGCTCCAGGACCAGATCCAGGGCGGTGCCCAGATCGGCGAGGAGCTTGTCCAGAGCGGCCGCCTGCGGGGTCGTCCGCGGGAAGCCGTCGAGCAGAAAACCCTCGCTGGCGTCGGGCTCGGCCAGCCGGTCCCGGACCATGTTGATGGTGACCTCGTCCGGAACCAGCTCGCCCGCGTCCATGTACCGCTTCGCCTCGACACCGAGCGGCGTGCCCTGGGTGACGTTCGACCGGAAGATGTCTCCGGTCGAGATCTTCGGCACCGAGAGGTGCGCGGCGATGAACTCGGCCTGCGTGCCCTTGCCCGCGCCCGGCGGGCCAACCAGAACGAGTCTCATCTACCGCAGGAACCCTTCGTAGTTCCGCTGCATGAGTTGGCTCTCGATCTGCTTCACGGTCTCCAGACCGACGCCGACCATGATGAGCACAGCGGTGCCGCCGAACGGGAAGTTCTGGTACTGCTGGTTGTCCAGCCAGATGAAGAAGAAGTTCGGCAGGATCGAGATGACGCCGAGGTAGAGCGCGCCCGGCAGGGTGATCCGGCTGAGGATGAAGTCCAGGTAGTCGGCGGTCGGCTTGCCCGGGCGGATGCCCGGCACGAACCCGCCGTACTTCTTCATGTTGTCCGCGACCTCGGTCGGGTTGAACGTGATCGAGACGTAGAAGTACGTGAAGAAGATGATCAGCAGGAAGTAGACCGAGATGTAGATCGGGCTGCTCGGGTTGACCAGGTTGTTCTGGATCCACGACTGCGTCTTGCCCGGGTCGGTCTGGTCGAAGAACTGCAGCGCCAACTGCGGCAGGTAGAGCAGCGACGAGCCGAAGATGACCGGGATCACACCAGCCTGGTTGACCTTGAGCGGGATGTAGGTCGAGGTGCCGCCGTACATCCGCCGGCCGATCATCCGCTTGGCGTACTGCACCGGGATCCGGCGCTGGGCCTGCTCGATGAAGGTGACCGCGGTGATGACCACCAGGACCAGCGCGATGACCAGGGCGAACATGTCCCAGCCCTTGCTGGTCTTGATCTGCCAGCCCTCACTGGGCAGCCGCGCCGCGATCGAGGTGAAGATCAGGACGGACATGCCGTTGCCGACGCCGCGGTCGGTGATCAGCTCGCCGAGCCACATGACCATGCCGGTACCGGCGGTCATCGTCATCACCAGGATGGCCAGGGTCAGCCAGTCCGGGATGCCGGTGCCGGTGGGGATGATCGGGAACTGGTCGCACTTGTTCTGGAACAGCTGGCCGGAGCGGGCCAGGGCCACGAACGCCGAGGCCTGCAGCACACCGAGACCGAGGGTCAGGTAGCGGGTGTACTGGGTGATCTTCGCCTGACCGGCCTGGCCCTCCTTGCGGAGCTGCTCCAGACGGGGGATCACGACGGTCAGCAGCTGCAGGATGATCGACGCGGTGATGTAGGGCATGATGCCCAGCGCGAAGACCGAGAGCTGTAGCAGCGCTCCGCCGGAGAAGAGGTTCAGAAGGTTCACCACCGAGGTGGTGTCACCCTGGATGGTGTCGAGGCACTTCTGCACGTTGCCGTACGAGACGCCCGGGCTGGGGAGCGTTGCACCCAGCCGGTAGACCGCGATGATGCCTACTGTGAACAGCAGCTTCTTGCGCAGGTCAGGCGTACGGAACGCACTGAGAAAGGCGGACAGCAACTTCTTCCTCCTGCGCGAGGCGGGCCGCCGGTGATCCCTGGCGGGTCGGGGTGGATCACGGGCGAGTGCCCGCAATCCATGGCTGGGATGGGACTCTAACAGCCTCACCCCGGTCCGGGCAGATGCGCCCGACTACATAAATCGATTCCGATGTTACCGGGCGCTCAGGCCCCAGGCAGACCATGGCGCCCGCCAGTTGCTCTCAACTGGACGGGCGCCATGGTCGTAAGCCTTACAGCTCGGTGACGGAGCCACCGGCGGCGGCGATCTTCTCCTTGGCCGACGCACTGAACGCGTGCGCAGACACCTGGAGCGCCACACCGCCGAGGTCCCCGGTGCCGAGGACCTTGACCGGGTGGCCCTTGCGGACCGCGCCGGACTCGACCAGCTCCAGCGGACCGACCTGACCACCATTCGGGAACAGCTCAGCCAGTCGGTCCAGGTTGACCACCTGGAAGACCACCTTGAACTTGTTCTTGAAGCCCTTCATCTTCGGCAGGCGCATGTGGATGGGCATCTGCCCACCCTCGAACGCCGCCGAGATGTTCTTGCGGGCCTTGGAGCCCTTCGTACCGCGACCAGCGGTCTTGCCCTTGGAACCCTCACCGCGACCCACACGGGTCTTCGCGGTCTTGGAACCGGGCGCCGGGCGCAGGTGATGCACCTTGATCGTCATTACTCGACCTCCTCGACCTTCACGAGGTGGCTCACAGTGAAGATCATGCCGCGGATCTCGGGCCGGTCCTCCTTGACCACCACATCGTTGATCCGCTTGAGACCGAGCGAACGCAGCGACTCACGCTGGTTGTGCTTGGTCCCGATACCGGACCGGAGCTGGGTGACCTTCAGGCGTGCCATCAGGACGCCACCCCCGCCCGCGACGCCAGCATGGCGGCCGGCGCGACGTCCTCCACCGGCAGACCACGACGCGCCGCGACCTGCTCGGGGGACTCGAGCCCCTTCAGGGCCGCCACGGTGGCGTGCACGATGTTGATCGGGTTCGACGAGCCGAGGCTCTTGGAGAGCACGTCGTGGATCCCAGCGCACTCCAGCACCGCACGCACCGGGCCGCCGGCGATGACACCCGTACCGGCCGAGGCCGGCTTGAGCAGCACCACACCGGCCGCGTCCTCGCCCTGCACCGGGTGCGGGATCGAGGCACCGATGCGCGGCACCTTGAAGAAGTGCTTCTTGGCCTCCTCGACACCCTTGGCGATGGCCGCGGGCACCTCCTTGGCCTTTCCGTAGCCCACGCCGACCGTGCCGTCGCCGTCGCCCACGATCACCAGGGCGGTGAAGCTGAAGCGACGACCACCCTTCACGACCTTGGCGACGCGGTTGATCGCGACGACCCGCTCAAGGTGCGGGGTCTTCTCGACGGGCGCGTTTCCGCGGCCGCCCTCACGGCGGTTGTCGCGGCGACCACCCTCGTTGCCACCGGACCCGCCGCCACGGCGCTGTTGACCTGGCATCAGCAGCCTTCCTTCTCTCTCGTGACGGGGTTGTTAGAACTCGAGCCCGGCTTCGCGGGCAGCATCGGCAAGCGCGGCGACCCGCCCCGCGTACCGGTTGCCACCGCGGTCGAAGACGACCTTGGAGACGCCGGCGGCCTTGGCCCGCTCGGCGAGCAGGGCGCCCACCTTGCCAGCCAGGGCGCTCTTGTCGCCCTCCGCACCGCGCAGCGAGGCGTCCAGGGTCGACGCCGACGCCAGGGTGTGACCCTTGGTGTCGTCGACGACCTGGGCGACCATGTGCCGCAGGGAGCGGGTGACGACCAGGCGCGGACGCTCGGCCGTACCGCTGACATTCTTGCGGACGCGGAAGTGTCGACGCGCACGCCCAACGGCGCGCTTGGCGGCGACACCGCGGCGGCGCTTGAGCAGCGTGGCGCTCACTTCTTACCTGCCTTTCCAGCCTTGCGGCGGATGACCTCGCCCTGGTACTTGACGCCCTTGCCCTTGTAGGGCTCCGGCGGGCGGATCTTCCGGATGTTGGCGGCGACCTCACCGACCTGCTGCTTGTCGATGCCAGCCACGTGGAACAGCGTCGGCCGCTCCACCGTGAAGGTGATGCCCGCCGGGGCGGAGACGACCACCGGGTGCGAGAACCCGAGCGCGAACTCGAGGTCCGAACCCTTGGCGGTGACCCGGTAACCGGTGCCGGCGATCTCCAGGCTCTTGCGGTAGCCCTCGGTGACCCCGACGATCATGTTGGCAACCAGCGTACGGCTCAGGCCGTGGAGCTCCTTGGCCTTGCGCTCGTCGTTCGGCCGGTTGACGCTCAGCTGCCCGTCCTCGGCCCGCTCGATCGTGATCGGCTCGGCGAGGATGTGCTCAAGCTGGCCCTTGGGCCCCTTGACCTTGACGGTCTGCCCGTCGATCGTGATGTCGACGCCGGCTGGCACCGGGATCGACTTACGTCCAATTCGCGACATTTCTACCTGTCTCCCGTTACCAGACGAAGGCGAGGACTTCCCCGCCAACACTCCGCTTGCGGGCCTGCCGGTCGGTCAGCAGCCCCTGGGACGTCGAAATGATCGCCACGCCCAGCCCACCGAGCACCCGCGGGAGCCCGTCCGACTTGGCGTACACCCGGAGACCGGGCTTGGACACGCGCTTGATGCCGGCCAGGCTCCGCTCGCGGTTCTGGCCGTACTTCAGCTCGACGACCAGTCGCTTGCCGACGGCGCCCTCCTCGGGCTCCTCGACCGACCAGGTGGCGATGTAACCCTCGGCCTTCAAGACCTCGGCGATGTTCGCCTTGATCTTGGAGTAGGGCATCTTCACCTGATCGTGGTACGCCTGGTTGGCGTTACGCAGACGCGTGAGCATGTCTGCGATCGGGTCGGTCATCGTCATGGATTTCGTCAGCCTTTCTCGCCGGGGTTCCCGGGGCATCAGCCCCGGGCCTACGGCGAAGAGCAATACCTAATCGGTGCAGGAGTTCCCGGCCGACGGCCGGGACGCGGCCGCCCTTACCAGGAAGCCTTGGACACGCCCGGCAGCTCACCGCGGTGAGCCATCTCCCGGATGCAGACCCGGCAGAGCCCGAACTTGCGGTAGACCGCCTTCGGACGCCCGCACCGCTGGCAGCGGGTGTACGCGCGAACCGAGAACTTCGGCTTCGCGGCCGCCTTGATGATCAGCGCCTTCTTGGCCATCTCAGTTCTCCTTGAACGGGAAGCCCAGGAGCTTGAGCAGCGCCCGGCCCTCGTCGTCGGTCGTGGCGGTCGTGACCACCGTGATGTCCATGCCCCGCTGGCGATCGATCCGGTCCTGGTCGATCTCGTGGAACACCGACTGCTCGGTCAAACCGAACGTGTAGTTGCCGTGCCCGTCCAGCTTGCGTCCGTCCAGGCCGCGGAAGTCGCGGATACGCGGCAGCGCGATGGAGAGCAGCCGGTCCATGAACTCCCACATCCGGTCGCCGCGAAGGGTGACCTTCGCGCCGATCGGCATGCCCTCGCGGAGCTTGAACTGCGCGATGGACTTGGTCGCCCGCCGCACCTGCGGCTTCTGGCCGGTGATCGTGGCGAGGTCGCGGACCGCACCGTCGATCAGCTTGGCGTCGCGAGCAGCCTCGCCGACACCCATGTTGACGACGATCTTGACCAGCCGCGGCACCTGCATGGGGTTGCTGTAGCTGTGCTGCTCGCGCAGCTGGGCCACGATCTCGTTGCGGTACCGCTCCTTGAGGCGCGGCAGGGTCTTTTCGGTAGCCGTGGTCATCACAGGTCCTTACCGGTGCTACGCGCGATGCGGACCTTCTGGCCGTTGTCGTCGATCCGGTAACCGACGCGGGTCGGCTTGCCGTCGGAGTCCAGGACCTGCACGTTCGAGACGTGGATCGGGGCCTCCTGAGTGACGATGCCGCCGGTCTTGGCGCCACGCTGGGTGGTGCTGATGCGGGTGTGCTTCTTGACCCGGTTCACGCCCTCGACCAGGACCTTGTCCTGCCGCGGGTAGGCCGCAATGACCTTGCCCTTGGCACCCTTGTCCTTGCCGGCGATGACGACGACCGTGTCGCCCTTCTTGACCTTCACGGTCACAACACCTCCGGCGCGAGGGAAATAATCTTCATGAACCGCTTGTCCCGCAGCTCCCGGCCCACCGGGCCGAAGATACGGGTTCCACGCGGGTCCCCACCGTCCTTGATGATGACGGCGGCGTTCTCGTCGAAGCGGATGTACGAGCCGTCCGGACGCCGCTTCTCCTTGGCGGTGCGAACGACGACAGCCTTGACGACGTCGCCCTTCTTCACACCGGCACCCGGGATCGCGTCCTTGACCGTGGCCACGATGACGTCGCCGATGCTCGCGTAGCGCCGACCCGAGCCACCGAGAACCCGGATGCACAGGATCTCCCGAGCACCCGTGTTGTCGGCGACGCGCAGTCGCGACTCCTGCTGAATCACGTCTATCTCCTATGTCTGCCGGTTCTCCGGCCGCCGTAGCGGCCGGAGCCTGGCGGAACCTACGCCCGACGCAACGCCGGGCGAGCTCGAGCCTTCGCTACTTGGCCTTTTCCAGGATCTCCACGATCCGCCAACGCTTGGTGGCGCTCAGCGGCCGGGTCTCCATGATGAGAACCCGGTCACCGGTGCCAGCGGCGTTCTGCTCGTCGTGCACCTTCAGCTTGCTCGTACGGCGCATGATCTTGCCGTACAGCGCGTGCCGAACCCGGTCCTCGACCTCGACCACGACGGTCTTGTCCATCTTGTCGCTGACCACCAGGCCCTCACGGACCTTGCGGCGGGACCGCGCGGTGGCGGTGGCGGTGTCTTCGGTCATGATGCAGTCACCTCAGTCGGCGCGGCCGAGAGCCCCAGCTCGCGCTCGCGCATGATCGTGTAGATCCGGGCGATCTCCCGACGGATGACCTGCAACCGCCGGTTGTTGTCCAGCTGCCCGGTTGCGGCCTGCACGCGGAGGTTGAACAGCTCCGCCTTGGCCTCCCGCAGCTTCGTGACCAGCTCCTCCTCGGAGAGCTCACGCAGCTCGGTCGCCTTAACGCCCGCTGCCATCAGGATTCACCCACTTCGCGCGTAACAATGCGGCACTTCATCGGGAGCTTGTGGATCGCGCGACGCATGGCCTCTCGCGCGATCTGCTCGTTGGGGAAGGACATCTCGAAGAGAACCCGCCCCGGCTTGACGTTGGCGACCCACCACTCGGGCGAACCCTTACCGGAACCCATCCGGGTCTCGGCAGGCTTCTTGGTGAGGGCCTGGTCCGGGAAGATCGTGATCCAGACCTTGCCACCACGCTTGATGTGGCGAGTCATCGCGATACGTGCCGACTCGATCTGCCGGTTCGTCACGTACGCCGGCTCGAGAGCCTGGATCCCGAACTCGCCGAACACCACCCGGTTACCACCCTTGGACGCGCCACTGCGGTCCGGGTGGTGCGGCTTGCGGAAGCCCTTCGGGGGCTTGCGCGGCATCAGCATCTGTCAGCCCTCCTGCTGCGTTTCTGCCGGAGCAGCAGTGGCGGCGACAGCTGCGCTGTCGACCGGCTCGCCGCTCGGCGTCTCGGCCTGCTGCGCGATGGTGGTCGCAGCAGCCCGACCGGCCTCGGTGCCACCAGCCGTGGTGCCGGACGAACCCGACCGGCCACGGCGCGGACGCTCGGGACGGTCGCCGCGCTCACCACGACGCGGGCGGGACGGACCGGCCTCGGCCGGAGCCTCCCGGCCCGGGACGGCGTCGCCCTTGTAGATCCAGACCTTCACACCGATCCGACCGAACGTGGTACGGGCCTCGAAGAAGCCGTACTCGATGTTGGCCCGCAGCGTGTGCAGCGGAACCCGGCCCTCACGGTAGAACTCGGTCCGGCTCATCTCGGCGCCGCCGAGGCGACCCGAAACCTGAACCCGGATGCCCTTGCAGACCGGGTTCTTCATCGCCGACTGCATGGCCTTGCGCATCGCCCGACGGAAGCTGACCCGGCTGGACAGCTGCTCGGCCACGCCCTGCGCGACCAGCTGAGCGTCCGACTCGGGGTTCTTCACCTCGATGATGTTCAGCTGAACCTGCTTGCCGGTGAGCTTCTCCAGCTCGCCGCGGATCCGGTCGGCCTCCGCACCCTTACGGCCGATGACGATGCCCGGCCGGGCGGTGTGGATGTCGACCCGGACCCGGTCGCGGGTGCGCTCGATGTCGACCTTGGAGATGCCGGCACGCTCGAGGCCCTTGGACATCATGCGGCGGATCTTGACATCCTCGCCGATGTAGTCCTTGTAGAGCTTGTCCGCGAACCAGCGGGACTTCCAGTCGGTCGAGATGCCGAGCCGGAACCCAGTGGGGTGAACCTTCTGACCCATTACTCGGCGTCCTCCGTCTTGCTCTGCGCTTCGGCCGGTGCGGCCTCCGTGGCCGGGGCGGCCTTCTTCGCCGCGGCCTTCCTCGGCGCTGCCGGCGCGACCGCTTCGACCGCCACGGTGATGTGGCAGGTGCGCTTGCGGATTCGGTACGCCCGACCCTGCGCCCGCGGCTGGAACCGCTTCATCGTCGGGCCCTCGTCCACGAAGGCCTCGCTGACGAGCAGCGCGTCGGGGTCCAGCCGCTCGTTGTTCTCCGCGTTGGCGATCGCGCTAGCGAGCACCTTGTACACCTGCTCGCTCGCAGCCTGCGGCGCGAACTGCAGCACCGTGAGCGCCTCCTTCGCGGGCAGGCCGCGGACGAGGTTGACCACCCGGCGCGCCTTCATCGGCGAGATGCGCACGTGCCGCGCAACCGCCCGCGCGCCCGGAAGCACCGGAGCGTCGCCCTTTCCTGGCATCGCTGTAACCCCTTGTTCCCTCTATCCGTATGCCCGCGGCGTCAGCGCCGACGGCTCTTCCGGTCGTCCTTCTCGTGACCCTTGAACGTGCGGGTCAGCGCGAACTCGCCGAGCTTGTGCCCGACCATCGCCTCGGTCACGAACACCGGGACGTGCTTGCGTCCGTCATGCACGGCGATCGTGTGCCCCAGCATCTCCGGGATGATCGTCGAGCGCCGCGACCAGGTCTTGATCACGTTCTTGGAGCCCTTGTCGTTCTGAACTTCCACCTTCTTGAGCAGGTGGTCGTCGACGAACGGGCCCTTCTTCAGGCTGCGAGGCATGTCTTATCTCCCTCAGCCGCGCTTACGCGTGGCGTAGCGACGGCGGACGATCAGCCGGTCACTCGGCTGGCCCTTACGGCGGGTGCGGCCCTCGGGCTTACCCTGCGGGTTGACCGGGTGGCGACCACCGGAGGTCTTACCCTCACCACCACCGTGCGGGTGGTCGACCGGGTTCATGGCGACACCACGGACGGTCGGGCGCTTGCCCTTCCACCGCATCCGGCCGGCCTTACCCCAGTTGATGTTCGACTGGTCGGCGTTGCCGATCTCGCCGATGCTGGCGCGGCAGCGCACGTCCACCCGCCGGATCTCACCGGACGGCATACGCAGGGTCGCGTACGCGCCCTCACGGCCGAGCAACTGGATGCCGACGCCGGCGGAACGGGCCAGCTTGGCCCCGCCACCCGGACGCAGCTCCACGTTGTGGATCGTGGTACCGACCGGGATGTTGCGCAGCGGCAGGTTGTTACCTGGCTTGATGTCCGCGCCCGGGCCGGACTCGACGCGGTCGCCCTGCTTCATGTCCTTCGGCGCGATGATGTACCGCTTCTCGCCGTCGGCGTAGTGCAGCAGCGCGATGCGCGCGGTGCGGTTCGGGTCGTACTCGATGTGAGCGACCTTGGCCGGCACGCCGTCCTTGTCGACCCGCTTGAAGTCGATCAGACGGTACTGGCGCTTGTGACCGCCACCGTGGTGCCGCGTGGTGATCCGGCCGTGGGCGTTACGCCCGCCCTTCTTCGGCAGCGGAGCCAGCAGCGACTTCTCCGGCGTGGACCGGGTGATCTCGGCGAAGTCCGCGACACTCGAGCCACGTCGGCCCGGCGTCGTCGGCTTGTACTTACGGATAGCCATTGTCTACACCCCTCAGCTGACCGGGCCGCCGAAGGCCTCGATGCGGTCACCGTCAGCCAGCTTCACGATCGCCCGCTTGGTCGCCTTGCGCTGACCGAAGCCGGTCTTGGTGCGCTTGCGCTTACCCTGGCGGTTGAGCGTGTTGACCGTCAGGACGCGGACGTTGAAGATCTGCTGGATAGCGATCTTGATCTCGGTCTTGTTCGCGTCCGGGTGCACCAGGAAGGTGTACCAGTTCCGGTTCAGCTCGCTGTAGCTCTTCTCCGAGACGACCGGCGCCACGATGATGTCGCGCGGGTCGGCGATCGTGCTCACTTGCCACCCTCCTCGGTGGTCTCGGCGGGCACGCCCAGGAACTCGTCCAGGGCGTCCTTGGTGAAGACCACGTCGTCGGCCACGAGCACGTCGTACGTGTTCAGCTGGCCGGACTCGATCAGGTGCACCCGCGGCTCGTTGCGCAGCGACACCCAGTTCAGCTCGTCGGTGCTGCTCAGCACGACCAGGACCCGACGGGCCTCGGTGAGCTTGGTCAGCGTGGCCAGGGCCGCCTTGGTCGACGGCTTCTCGCCCGAGACGAACGCCTCGACGACGTGCACCTGCCCGGCGCGGGCCCGGTCGGAGAGGGCACCGCGAAGAGCGGCGGCCTTCATCTTCTTCGGGGTCCGCTGGCTGTAGTCGCGCGGCACGGGACCGTGCACGACGCCACCGCCGGCGAACTGCGGCGCGCGGATCGAGCCCTGCCGGGCGCGACCGGTGCCCTTCTGCTTGTACGGCTTCTTGCCGCCACCGGCGACCTCGCCGCGGGTCTTGGCCTTGTGCGTGCCCTGTCGGGCCGCCGCGAGCTGGGCCACCACGACCTGGTGCATCAGCGCGACGTTGGCCTGCACGTCGAAGATGTCCGCCGGCAGCTCCACGGAGCCGCTGGTGGTGCCTTCGACGGTGCGCACGTCAACGGTGGTCACTTGGCCGCACCGCCCTTCTTCACCTTGCTCTTGGCCGCGGTACGGACCAGAACGAGCGCGCCCTTGGGACCAGGAATGGCACCCCGGACGAGCAGCAGGTTGTTCTCGGTGTCGACCGCCTGGACGGTGAGGTTCTGCACGGTGTACCGCACGCCACCCATCCGGCCGGCCATCCGGGTGCCCTTGAAGACACGACCCGGAGTGGCGCAGGCGCCGATGGAACCGGGCGAGCGGTGCTTGCGCTCGACACCGTGGCTGGCGCGCAGACCGTGGAAGCCGTGCCGCTTCATCGGGCCGGCGTAGCCCTTGCCCTTGGTCTTGCCGGTGACGTCGATGGTGACGCCGGCCGGGAACTCCTCGACCGTGACTTCCTGGCCGAGCGAGTATTCCCCGGCGTCCGTGGTGCGCAGCTCGACGATGTGCCGGCGCGGCGCCACGTCCGCCTTGGCGTAGTGCCCGCTGACCGGCTTCTTGACCTTGCGCGGGTCGATGGTGCCGTACGCCAGCTGGACCGCGGAGTAACCGTCCTTCTCGGCGCTACGAACCTGGCTGATGACGCACGGGCCGGCCTCGACCACGGTCACGGGAACAACGCGGTTGTTGTCCCAGACCTGGGTCATGCCGAGCTTGGCGCCCAGGATCCCCTTGACTTGCCTGTCCATTTGTCCGGTCCCTACAGCTTGATCTCGATGTCGACGCCAGCCGGCAGGTCGAGGCGCATGAGCGAGTCGACCGTCTTCGGGGTCGGGTCGATGATGTCGATCAGCCGCTTGTGCGTGCGCATCTCGAAGTGCTCGCGCGAGTCCTTGTACTTGTGCGGCGAGCGGATAACGCAGAAACGGTTGATCTCCGTGGGCAGCGGCACCGGGCCCGCGACCTGCGCCCCGGTGCGCGTCACCGTCTCGACGATCTTCCGAGCCGAGGAGTCGACGACCTCGTGGTCATAGGCCTTGAGCCGGATGCGGATCTTCTGTCCCGCCATGGTGGCTTCTGTTCCTTCTCTCGATGCCGCTGTGTTGCGGGCGCCTGTACCGGCTGGCACAGGCCCACTTCGCCGACCCCCGCGGTCGGGCGTGTCGCGCCCTCGGGCCGAGCTCCGCCCCAAGGTTTCGGAGTGGTGCTGACCGCGCGGTGGGTCAAGGCGCCGATCGCATTACCGCGACCTGAACGCCGTGCGAGGGTGGTTGGCGACTGGGCCGCCAACCACCCTACGCTCGACTGCATCGCCACCCGGAGGTTCAGCGAAAGCCGAACACAGGCGACGAACTGTCGTTACGCAACCTGACTAGTATGCCGCACGACCGGCGGCGGGTCTAATCGGGGTTACCTAGTTCACTTGTTAATCTTGGTGACGAACCCGGCGCCGACGGTGCGGCCACCCTCGCGGATCGCGAACTTGAGGTTCTCCTCCATGGCGATGGGCTGGATCAGCTTCACCGACATCGAGGTGTTGTCACCCGGCATGACCATCTCGGTGCCCTCGGGGAGGGTGACGACACCGGTGACGTCCGTGGTCCGGAAGTAGAACTGCGGACGGTAGTTCTGGAAGAACGGGGTGTGCCGGCCGCCCTCCTCCTTGGAGAGGATGTAGACCGTCGCCTCGAACTCCGTGTGCGGGGTGTTCGAGCCCGGCTTCACGACGACCATGCCGCGCTCGACCTCGTCGCGCTTGGTACCACGCAGCAGCAGGCCGACGTTCTCACCTGCGCGGGCGTCGTCCAGGGTCTTCCGGAACATCTCGATCGCGGTGACCTTGGTCTTGAAGCTCTTCTCCTTGATGCCGACGAGCTCAACATCCTCGTTCGGCAGGAGAACGCCGCGCTCGACGCGACCGGTGACGACGGTGCCACGACCAGTGATCGTGAAGACGTCCTCGACCGGCATCAGGAACGGCTTGTCGACCTCGCGCTCCGGCTGCGGGATCGAGGTGTCGACAGCGGTCATCAGGTCCAGCAGCTTGCCGGTCCACTCGGGGTCACCCTCGAGGGCCTTCAGCGCCGAAACCCGAACGACCGGCAGGTCGTCACCCGGGTACTCCTGCGAGGAGAGCAGCTCACGGACCTCGAGCTCGACGAGCTCCAGGAGCTCCTCGTCATCGACCATGTCGCTCTTGTTGAGCGCCACGACGATGTACGGCACACCGACCTGACGGGCCAGCAGCACGTGCTCGCGGGTCTGCGGCATCGGGCCGTCGGTCGCCGCGACCACCAGGATCGCGCCGTCCATCTGCGCGGCACCGGTGATCATGTTCTTGATGTAGTCGGCGTGCCCAGGGCAGTCGACGTGCGCGTAGTGCCGCGACTCGGTCTGGTACTCGACGTGCGCGATCGAGATCGTGATGCCGCGGGCCTTCTCCTCCGGCGCCTTGTCGATCTCGTCGAACGGCGTGTAGGGGTTCAGGTCCGGGTACTGGTCGTGCAGGACCTTGGTGATGGCCGCCGTCAGCGTCGTCTTACCGTGGTCGATGTGACCAATGGTGCCGATGTTGACGTGCGGCTTAGTCCGCTCGAACTTAGCCTTCGCCACTGGTGTCCTCCTGTGGACTTCTTGGTTCGTACGCCCGGCGCGCCGGTCGGCGCTTAGGACTCTGTCGACAGCCTTTCCGGCCTGACGGCCGGAGAGCCTTTGTGGGTTCTGCGGCGATGAAGCCTACAGGCCCGGTCTCACGCGATCCGATCGTGGTGGCCGCGGGCGGGCGAACCCTCCCGCGACCAACCACGAATCACCTGCTCGGAGCTACTCGCCCGTTGCCTTGGCGATGATCTCCTTCGCGACGCTCTGCGGAACCTCGGCGTAGGAGTCGAACTGCATGCTGTAGCTAGCCCGGCCCTGGGTCTTCGACCGCAGGTCGCCGACGTAGCCGAACATCTCCGACAACGGCACCAGAGCCCGGACGATGCGGGCGCCGCTGCGCTCCTCCATCGCCTGGATGATGCCGCGGCGGGAGTTGAGGTCACCGATGACGTCACCCATGTTCTCCTCAGGAGTGGTGACTTCAACGGCCATCATCGGCTCGAGCAGTGCCGGATCGGCCTTGCGGGCCGCGTCCTTCATCACCATCGAGCCGGCGATCTTGAATGCCATTTCCGACGAGTCGACCTCGTGGTACTGGCCGTCCAGCAGGGTCAGCTTCACGCCGACCAGCGGGAAGCCCGCGAGGATGCCGTACTGCAGCGCGTCCTGCGCACCGGCGTCCACCGAGGGGATGAACTCCCGGGGGATGCGGCCGCCGCTGACGGCGTTGGCGAACTCGTAGGTCGGCGAGTCGTTGTCCAGCGGAAGCGGCTCGACGCTCACGATCACGCGGGCGTACTGGCCGGAACCACCGGTCTGCTTCTTGTGCGTGTACTCGACCTTCTCCACCTTGCGGCGGATGGTCTCGCGGTACGCCACCTGCGGCTTGCCGACGTTGGCCTCGACGTTGAACTCGCGGCGCATGCGGTCGACCAGGATGTCCAGGTGCAGCTCACCCATGCCGGAGATGACCGTCTGACCGGTCTCCTCGTCCAGCTGGACGCGGAAGGTCGGGTCCTCCTCGGCCAGGCGCTGGATTGCAGTGCCCAGCTTCTCCTGGTCGGACTTGGTCTTCGGCTCGATCGCCACCGAGATGACCGGCTCCGGGAAGGTCATCGACTCCAGGATGACCGGGTTCGCCGGGTCGGAGAGAGTGTCGCCGGTGGTGGTCTGCTTGAGACCCTGCACGGCGATGATGTCGCCGGCCTGCGCCGACGGACGCTCTTCCCGCTTGTTGGCGTGCATCTGGTAGATCTTGCCGATCCGCTCCTTGCGGTCCTTGGTGGAGTTGACCACCTGGGAACCGGAGTCGAGCGTGCCGGAGTAGACCCGCACGTAGGTGAGCTTGCCCAGGTGCTTGTCCGTCTGGATCTTGAAGGCCAGACCGGAGAACGGCTCCGAGTTGGACGGCTTACGCAGCAGCGGGGTCTCACCGTCGGTGGCCGTACCCTCGATCGCCGGAACGTCGAGCGGCGACGGCAGGAAGTCGACCACGGCGTCGAGCATGGGCTGGACGCCCTTGTTCTTGAACGCCGAGCCGCACAGCACCGGGTTGGCCTTGCCGGCGATGGTGGCACGCCGGATGGCGCCCTTGATCTCCTCGACGGAGACCTCTTCGCCCTCCAGGTACTTCTCCATCACCGCGTCGTCGACGTCGGCGAGGGTCTCCATCAGCTTCTCGCGCCACTCGGCGGCGGAGTCGGCCAGGTCGGCCGGGATCTCCTCGACCGCGTAGTCCTCACCCTTCTGGGTCTCCCCACGCCAGGTGAGGGCGCGCATGCCGATCAGGTCGACGACACCGATGTGGTCGCCCTCGAGCCCGATCGGGATCTGGAGCACCAGCGGGGTGGCGTTCAGCCGGTCGATCATCATCTGCACGCAGCGGAAGAAGTCGGCGCCCGTCCGGTCAAGCTTGTTGACGAAGCACATCCGCGGGACGTTGTACTTGTCGGCCTGCCGCCAGACGTTCTCCGTCTGCGGCTCCACGCCGGCGACACCGTCGTAGACCGCGACCGCACCATCCAGGACACGAAGCGACCGCTCGACCTCGACCGTGAAGTCGACGTGGCCGGGCGTGTCGATGATCTGGATCGTGTGGCCCTTCCACTCACACTTGGTAGCAGCAGAGGTGATGGTGATACCACGCTCCTGCTCCTGCTCCATCCAGTCCATGACGGCAGCGCCCTCGTGGACCTCACCGATCTTGTACGTGATGCCGGTGTAGAACAGGATTCGCTCGGTGGTCGTGGTCTTACCGGCATCGATGTGCGCCATGATGCCGATGTTGCGTACGTTGGCGAGCGCGTCTGCGGCGGCCACTTCAATCCCTACTTATCGTCGTCTCGACTCAACTGGTGGCGGTTCCGGCGCCCGGAGGCGCCGGAACCAGGGTGTTACCAGCGGTAGTGCGCGAAGGCCTTGTTCGACTCGGCCATCTTGTGCGTGTCCTCGCGCCGCTTGACGGCGGCACCGAGGCCGTTGCTCGCGTCCAGCAGCTCGTTCATGAGCCGCTCGACCATGGTCTTCTCACGCCGGGCGCGGGAGTACGTCACCAGCCAGCGCAGGCCCAGGGTGGTTGCCCGGGTCGGGCGGACCTCGACCGGAACCTGGTAGGTGGCGCCACCGACACGACGGCTACGCACCTCGAGGGTCGGCTTGACGTTGTCCATCGCCCGCTTGAGGGTGACGACCGGGTCGGTGCCGGACTTCTCGCGGCAGCCCTCGAGGGCCGCGTACACGATGGATTCGGCGAGCTGACGCTTGCCACGGAGCAGGATCTTGTTCACCAGCTGGGTGACCAGCGGCGAGTTGTACACCGGGTCAGCGACCAGTGGCCGCCGCGGAGCGGGTCCCTTACGCGGCATGTCAGCTCTTCTCCTTCTTCGCGCCGTAACGGCTGCGCGCCTGCTTGCGGTTACGGACACCCTGGGTGTCCAGCGAGCCGCGAACGATCTTGTAACGCACGCCGGGGAGGTCCTTCACCCGGCCACCGCGAACGAGCACGATCGAGTGCTCCTGCAGGTTGTGACCGACGCCGGGGATGTAGGCGGTCACCTCGATCTGGCTGCTGAGCTTCACGCGAGCGACCTTGCGCAGCGCCGAGTTCGGCTTCTTCGGGGTGGTGGTGTACACGCGGGTGCACACGCCGCGCCGCTGAGGAGAACCCTTCAGCGCCGGGGTCTTGGTCTTGGTCGTCTTCGCCTGGCGGCCCTTTCGGACCAGCTGCTGGATCGTGGGCACCGGGTTTCTCCGCTCCCTTCGGCCGCATCCGCGGCCGCGCCGTCTGCTCGTTAGCCGGCCTGATGACCGGCTCTCCTACATTCCGACCAGGGTCACCTTGCGGAGACCCCGGCACCCGCGGTCGGGCGTGTCGCCCTCGTCACGGCCCCGTTGCGCCGCTCTCGCGTGCGTACCGGGTTGTGTCACCGGCGCGCGGGTCGCCCCGCTCCGGGTCTTTGGCTTGTCGCGCCGCCGCCCGTAAGCCGGAAACAGCGCACGCACAATTTGCCCGGGCATGCCCGGGCACAAGGGGAAAGAGTACCTACCACAACCGCCCAGGTCAAAACGGAACGACCCGGCGACTTCTCACACCCGCCGGCCGGATCTCGTCCTGCCCCGTCGCCCGCGATGGGCACCTACGAATACAAGTGTACCGGCTCCCCCGCAGAAGCACCCATCGCCCCCGGCGGGACCGGAAGCCTTCCGCCAGACACCCGTCAGGTGCCGGATCTGTCGGTGATCACCGTCACGTCAGGGCGAGGAGCAGAGCCAGACCCAGGCCCAGGAGGCTGATCAACGCCCCCGCCGCGCCGCAACTGATCCCGGCCATCGCCAGCCCGCGGCCGGTGAACTGGACGGTGGAGGGCGCGGCCGGTCGACGGATCTGCCGCCGGCCGAGGAGCCCGATGACGACCGCCGCGCCACCGGACAGCACACCCAGCGCGGCGAACGCTCCGGAGGCCCAGGCCCCACCGTCGTTCTTGAAGGCCACTCCGAAGCACACCACGAGCAGCGACACCAGCACCGAGGCGACCCCCGCCACCAGCGCCCCGATGGCAAGCCCGGAGGTGACCGGCGGCACGTCCAGGTGCACGACGCCGTAGGGCGTACCGGAGACCGTCTCCACCCGCTTCGGCGGCCGGCGTTGGTCGTCGGTCGGCGGCGGCACCGAACGCCCCGGCGCGCCACCCCACCCGGGGCCGTGCCCCGGCGGCGGACCCCACCCCGGCGGAACTCCGGGCCCCGACGAGGGACCCCAGCCGTGCGGCACACCAGGCCCCGACACCGGCGGACCCCAGCCGTACGGCGCTCCCGGTCCACCCGCCGGCGGACCCCAACCCGGCGGCACACCGGCCCCCGACGACGGCGGACCCCAGCCGTGCGGCACACCGGCCCCCGACGACGGCGGACCCCAGCCGTGCGGCACACCGGGCTCCGACGGCGGCGGACCCCAACCCGGCGGCACCGCAGGTCCCGGTCCACCTGCCGGCGGACCCCAACCTTGCGGCACCCCGACCCCCGGCGCAGGCGGGCCCGAGCCGGGCGGCACACCGGGCCCCGAGCCGGGCGGACCCCAGGCGTGCGGCGTCGGGGCCGGCGCGCTGGAGACCGGGTACGGCTGCGCGGAGCCGGGCGTCGTGGTCGTGCCCCAACCGGTCGGCCCCTCGCCGGGGTGCGGTGCTTGCGAGGGCGTCGGCGCGGTCGTCGGCGGGTCTGGCTCGTCGCCAGGGCCGGATCGCGCCCAGTCACTGGGCTCGGACGGAGGAGCCGGCGGGTCCGGAGGGCCGGCCGGTTCGTCCGCAGCGGGCCGCGCCGGTTCCGTCACGAGGTCCTCCTGTCGAAAGGCCGCCACCGTCGCACGGCGGACACCGGCCAGGCTACCGCCGCGAGCGCCGCCACCCGCGCCCGGCGCGGCCGCTGGCGGCTCAGTCCATGTTCGCCGGGTAGTCGTGGCCGAACGGCGCGCCGGCCAGGCGGACCACCCCGACGACCACCGCGGCCACCACGCTGACCGCGACCAGCACCAGGCCCGCCCAGGCCATCCACTCCCCCCGTCGCAGCCAGACGCCGCCGGTGAGGAAACCCCCCGAGGCGTACGCCTCGCGACGCGCCTGACGGGCGAGTTGCAGGGCCACCGTGGCCGGCACCACGCCACCGACGAACAGCCCGGTCAGCATGCCGATCAGGCCCAGCGCGAAGACCGCCCGTGCCTTCGTGGCGCGGGCCGGGTCCGGGTCCAGCGGGTGACGCTGGCCCTGCTGGGCGACGGACACCTGCCCGGGTGCGGTCGTCATCCCTCCATCATGCCGAACCCGGCCCGGGGGTGGGTGGGCACGGACACGACGAGGCCCCCGGCTTTCACCGGGGGCCTCGTCGTGTGACTGGTGTTTAGCGGTACGACCCGAAGTCGAAGTCGTCCAGCGGCACGGCCTGCCCACTGGCCGGCCCGAACCCGTAGTCGGTCTCCGGGTAACCGGTCATCGAGTAGACCTTGGCCTTGGCCTCCTCGGTCGGCTCGACCCGGACATTGCGGTACTTGCTGATGCCGGTACCGGCCGGGATGAGCTTTCCGATGATCACGTTCTCCTTGAGGCCGACCAGCGAGTCGCTGCGCGAGTTGATCGCAGCGTCGGTCAGCACCCGGGTGGTCTCCTGGAAGGAGGCCGCCGAGAGCCAGGAGTCGGTGGCCAGCGAGGCCTTGGTGATACCCATCAGCACCGGACGACCAGCGGCGGGCTCGCCGCCCTCCGAGACGAGCCGGCGGTTCTCCGACTCGAACAGCGCCCGGTCGACGAGCACACCCGGCAGGAACTCGGTCGAGCCGGAGTCGATGACCGTCACCCGCTTGAGCATCTGGCGGATGATGATCTCGATGTGCTTGTCGTGGATGAGCACACCCTGCGAGCGGTAGACCTCCTGGACCTCACTGGTCAGGTGGACCTGGACCGCCCGCGGACCCATGATCCGCAGCAGCTCGTGCGGGTCGATGGTGCCCTCGGTCAGCTTCTCGCCGACCGCGACGTGACCGCCGTCGTGGGTCCGGAGCTTGACCCGCTTCGAGATCTTGTCGTAGACGATCTCGTCGCTGCCGTCGTCCGGCACCACGATGATCTTGCGCGAGCGCTCGCCGTCCTCGATCCGGATCCGGCCCGGGGTGTCGGCGATGGGCGCCTTACCCTTCGGGACCCGCGCCTCGAAGATCTCCTGCACACGCGGCAGACCCTGGGTGATGTCCTCACCCGCGACACCACCGGTGTGGAAGGTACGCATCGTCAGCTGCGTACCCGGCTCACCGATGGACTGGGCGGCGATGATGCCGACCGCCTCGCCGATGTCGACCGACTTACCGGTCGGCAGCGACCGGCCGTAGCAGGCCGCGCAGACGCCGAGCTTCGACTCGCAGGTGAGCACGCTGCGCACCCGGACGGTCTCCACCCCGGCGGCGACGATCTTGTCGACCCCGATGGAGTTGATGTCCTGACCGCGCTCGGCGACCACGGTGCCGTCCGGCCCCTTGATGTCGTCGGCGAGGGTACGGGCGTGCACGCTCGTCTCGGCGTGGGTGTGGACGACGAGCTTGCCGTCCAGCTTCTCGCCGATCTGCATCGGGATCGCCCGGTCGGTGCCGCAGTCTTCCTCACGGATGATGACGTCCTGCGAGACGTCCACCAGACGACGGGTCAGGTAACCCGAGTCGGCGGTCCGCAGCGCGGTGTCGGCGAGACCCTTACGGGCACCGTGCGTGGAGATGAAGTACTCCAGCACGGACAGACCCTCCCGGTAGCTGGCCTTGATCGGCCGCGGGATGATCTCGCCCTTGGGGTTGGCCACCAGACCACGGATGGCCGCGATCTGCCGGAGCTGGAGCAGGTTACCGCGAGCACCCGAGTTGATCATCTTCCACAGTGGGTTCTCCTGCGGCAGCGCGGTGTCCATCTCCTTGGCGACCTCGTTGGTCGCCTTGGTCCAGATCTCGATGAGCTCGCCGCGACGCTCCTCGGCGGTCATCAGACCACGCTGGTACTGCTTGTCGATCTGGTCGGCGTCCTTCTCGTACCGCGCCAGGATCTCCGCCTTACGCGGCGGAGCGATGACGTCCTCCATGCCGATCGTCACACCGGACCAGGTGGCCCAGTGGAAACCGGCCTCCTTGAGCCCGTCCAGGGTGGCGGCGAGCGCCACCTTAGGGAAGCGCTCGGCGAGGTCGTTGACGATCGCGGAGAGCTGACCCTTGCGGATCTCGTAGTTCACGAAGCGGTAGCCCTGCGGCAGCGTCTCGTTGAACAGCACCCGACCCAGGGTGGTCTCCACGGTCAGCGGGTCACCCTCGACCCAGCCCTCCGGGGCGGTCCACGCCTCGGCACCGGAGCCGTTGTCGACCCCGATCACGCTGCGCAGACGGATCTTCACCGGCGCCTGCAGGTGCAGCTCACCGTTGTCGAAGGCCATCCGTGCCTCGGCGTCCGAGCTGAACGCCCGGCCCTCGCCCCGCTCACCGGCGGTGCGGTGGGTGAGGTGGTACAGGCCGATGACCATGTCCTGGGTGGGCATGGTGACCGGCTTGCCGTCGGCCGGCTTGAGGATGTTGTTCGACGACAGCATCAGGATCCGGGCCTCGGCCTGGGCCTCGGCGGACAGCGGCACGTGCACCGCCATCTGGTCACCGTCGAAGTCGGCGTTGAACGCGGTGCAGACCAGCGGGTGGATCTGGATCGCCTTGCCCTCGACCAGCTGCGGCTCGAATGCCTGGATGCCCAGGCGGTGCAGGGTCGGCGCACGGTTGAGCAGCACCGGGTGCTCGCCGATGACCTCTTCCAGCACGTCCCACACGACCGGGCGCTGACGCTCGACCATCCGCTTGGCGGACTTGATGTTCTGTGCGTGGTTGAGGTCGACGAGCCGCTTCATCACGAACGGCTTGAACAGCTCCAGCGCCATCTGCTTGGGCAGACCGCACTGGTGCAGCTTGAGCTTCGGGCCGACCACGATGACCGAACGGCCCGAGTAGTCGACGCGCTTGCCCAGCAGGTTCTGGCGGAACCGGCCCTGCTTGCCCTTGAGCATGTCGGACAGCGACTTGAGCGGGCGGTTACCCGGGCCGGTGACCGGCCGGCCGCGACGGCCGTTGTCGAACAGCGCGTCGACGGCCTCCTGGAGCATCCGCTTCTCGTTGTTGACGATGATCTCGGGAGCGCCGAGGTCGATCAGCCGCTTGAGGCGGTTGTTCCGGTTGATCACGCGCCGGTACAGGTCGTTCAGGTCCGAGGTCGCGAAGCGGCCACCGTCGAGCTGCACCATCGGGCGCAGGTCCGGCGGGATGACCGGGACGCAGTCCAGCACCATGCCGAGCGGCGAGTTGCGGGTGTTCAGGAACGCCGCGACGACCTTGAGTCGCTTCAGCGCCCGGATCTTCCGCTGGTCCTTGCCGGACCGGATGGTCTCCCGCAGGCTCTCGGCCTCGGCGTCGAGGTCCATGTTCTGGACCAGCGCCTTGATCGCCTCGGCGCCCATGGAGCCGGTGAAGTACTCACCGAACCGGTCACGCAGCTCGCGGTAGAGCAGCTCGTCGGTGACCAGCTGCTTCGGCTCCAGCTTGCGGAAGGTGTCCAGCACCTCGTCCAGGCGGTCGATCTCGCGCTGGGCCCGGTCGCGGATCTGGCGCATCTCGCGCTCTCCGCCCTCCTTGACCTTGCGCCGGACGTCCGCCTTGGCACCCTCGGCCTCCAGCTCGGCCAGGTCGGCCTCGAGCTTGGCGGCCCGTTTCTCGATCTCCGAGTCGCGGCTGTTCTCGGACTGCCGCTTCTCGGCCAGGATCTCGTTCTCGATCGTCGAGAGGTCACGGTGACGCGACTCCGCGTCCACGCTCGTCACGACGTACGAGGCGAAGTAGATGATCTTCTCGAGGTCCTTGGGGGCGAGGTCCAGCAGGTAGCCCAGCCGGCTCGGAACGCCCTTGAAGTACCAGATGTGGGTCACCGGAGCGGCGAGCTCGATGTGCCCCATCCGCTCACGGCGGACCTTGGAGCGGGTCACCTCGACGCCGCAGCGCTCACAGATGATGCCCTTGAACCGCACGCGCTTGTACTTACCGCAGTAGCACTCCCAGTCCCGCTGAGGACCGAAGATCTTCTCGCAGAAGAGCCCGTCCTTTTCCGGCTTCAGGGTGCGGTAGTTGATGGTCTCAGGCTTCTTGACCTCGCCGTGCGACCACTGACGGATGTCGTCGGCGGTGGCGAGACCAATGCGCAGCTCGTCGAAGAAGTTGACGTCGAGCACTATGTCCCCTATGTCGTCGTCTGTACTGCTAATTCTCGGGTGAGGTCGGGGGCCGGCGAGCCGGCCCC